>JBEKRA010000088.1:0-7560 GCA_049519195.1 Verrucomicrobiota bacterium | reverse complement strand
GTCGCAACAAGTGATGGACTAAAACCGGTTGGAACAATGCCATATTTCCCGCCACAAGAGCTTGGGCCTGTAGAATCACACCGCGGGATCTCTGACCAACACAATTCCTCAGTATTTAACTTTCTCCATTCCAAATTTCGCGTCTTGAGCCTGGTTGCCGATTTGTTCGACATTGCGAAACATGAAGGAGAATCGGATATTCAAGCCACGTTGATGTGGTCTCATTATGCAGACCAATTCCAAGGCATTTGCTTGGCCGTGGATGCAACTCAATTCGACAACGGAATTCAAGAGGGCGGTTTCCAGGTTAAATATCCACCGGAACGGCAAACTCTCCCTCCAAGTTACTATGATTGTTGGCAATCTTTGTCACAATCGAACAGCGGAGGCGCATATCAACCAGACCCAACATCTGGCTTGCTCTTGACCGCCGCACAGCGCGCAGAACGCGAGCGGCAACATTTCCTAAATTTACTGACACACAAATCGCCAGGTTGGAGTTACGAACACGAAGTGAGGATGATTTATGATTTTCCAAATTTTGAAAAATCAACGAATTATCGGAAGATGGAATTTGCATGTGAGGTGTGCCGTCAAAAAAACATTCCGATTGAGCAATGCACTCATGCATTTTATAGGGATGCGGTTTGCCTCTCACCAAAAGCAATCAGTGCAGTCATTTTCGGCTCAGACACATCAATGGAAACGGTTCAGCAGATTTTTGCGATTCTTACGGAATCTCAATATTCTAAAGTCGAATGCTATTGGTCGTGTTTCCACTCGGATCAATACAAGGTTCAGTATGTGAAAGGTGACCAGAGCTATATTAGCTTCATGCAAGAAGAGCGTGCCAGGTCAATCGCCTACGCTAAAAAGCATGTGTATGCCGACGGTCAGTCTGGAAAGTGGCGACCCGCTCGCAAAGGAATAAATTACGTTCCTCGAAAATAGAGTTAAAATGAACTCGGATTTTGCCATTGACGTTCGCGGCGTCACGAAAAGATTCGGCGACCGCACGGTCGTCAACGACATCGCGATGCAGGTGCGGCCCGGCGAGATTTACGGCTTCCTCGGCCCGAACGGCAGCGGCAAGACTACGTTTCTGCGGATGCTCTGTGGCCTGCTCAAGCCGGACGGCGGCGAAGGAAGTTGTCTCGGCCTGGATTTCCGCCGCGAGTCGCCCGAAATCAAAAAGCGCGTCGGCTACATGACGCAGCGGTTCAGCTTTTACGAGGATTTGACCATCGAGGAAAATTTGGATTTCATCGCGAAGCTTTACGAGATTCCGCAGCGCAAGGCCGCCGTGGAAAAGAGCCTCGAACGCCTCGGCATGATTGAGCGGCGGCGGCAACTGGCCGGCACGCTTTCCGGCGGCTGGAAACAGCGGCTCGCGCTGTCCGCGTGCCTGATTCACGAACCGCAATTGCTGTTGCTCGACGAGCCGACGGCCGGTGTGGATCCGAAGGCGCGCCGCGATTTTTGGGAGCGAATTCACCAGCTTGCCGCCGGCGGCATGACCGCGCTGGTCACGACGCATTACATGGACGAGGCGGAACGTTGCCACCGGCTTGCCTACATCGCTTTCGGGAATCTTCTCGCGAGCGGCACGGCGCATGAAGTCGTGAAAGCCGCCGGGCTGACAACTTTTGAAGTGACCAGCCTGCGCCCGGAAGCCACGGACCGGCAGGCCGGCGAAAATCTGCACGAGCTTGCGGAAAAAATCCGAAAATTGCCGGGCGTCGAGCAGGTCGTCGCATTCGGCGCGACGCTGCACGTTAGCGGACGCGACGCGGAAAAGTTGCGCGCCAGCGTCAGCCCGTGGATGACCGGCGCGTATCGCTGGGAGAAAATCGAGTCGGGCCTGGAAGACGTGTTCATCAGCCTGATGGAAACCGCGAAGGACAATTTTTCCTGAAATGGCAAATTCCCAAATCAAAATCACGAGTGATGAAAGCCCATTCGGAAAGTTTCCACGATTGGCCGGGTGGAACAGGCCTCCGGCCTGTCGTTTCGGGCGTCGCGCCCGAAACTTCGCTGGCGCGTGGACTATCTCGGTTCCAGACTCAATTCATCAGCGCGCCCCTTCCCCCCAAATCCGGCGTGACGCCGGATTTAACAGGCGTGACGCCTGTTCCACCCTGACATGAAACGCTTTTCATTCAACTGGCGGCGGTTCTGGGCGGTCGTGGTGAAGGAATTCATCCAGATGCGGCGCGACCGCGTCACGTTTGCGATGATGATCGGCATCCCGCTGGTGCAGCTCATTCTGTTCGGCTATGCCATCAACTCCGACCCGAAGCACCTGCCCACTGCGGTTTATTCCGCTGATAACAGCGTCTTTTCCCGCACGATTCTCTGGGAACTGCGCAACAGCAGCTATTTTGACATCACGCGCGAGGCGAAGAACGAGGCGGACATCCAGAAAATGCTCGCGCAGGGAACGGTTCAATTCGCCGTGGAAATCCCGGTGGATTTCTCGCGCAAACTGCTGCGCGGCGAGAAACCGGATTTGCTGCTCGAAGCCGACGCGACCGATCCCTCCGCCGTCGGCTACGCGATTGCCTCCATCAATCTGCTCACGACGACCGTTTTGAACCGCGACCTGACCGGGCCGCTGTCGAAATTGCGCGGCTCGGCCCCGCCGTTCACGCTCGTCACGCATCAGCACTACAATCCTGAAAACATCACGCAATACAACATCGTGCCCGGACTCATGGGCATCATGCTGACGATGACGATGATCATCATCACCGGGCTGGCCATCACGCGCGAGCGCGAACGCGGCACGATGGAAAACCTGCTCTCCACGCCGGTGCATCCGGGCGAGGTCATCATCGGCAAAATTGTGCCCTACATCCTCATCGGCTACGTGCAGGTGTTTTTGATTCTGCTGGCGTCGAAATTCCTGTTCAACGTGCCCATCGTCGGCAGCGTGCCTTTGCTGGTGGCGCTGACGTTTTTCTTCATCGTGGCGAACCTCGCGGTGGGCATCACGTTCTCGACCATCGCCAAGAACCAGTTGCAGGCGGTGCAGATGGCGTTTTTCTTTTTCCTGCCGTCGCTGCTGCTGTCCGGCTACATGTTTCCGTTTCGCGGGATGCCGGGCTGGGCGCAGGACATTGGCGAATGCCTGCCGCTGACGCATTACCTGCGCGTGGTGCGGGGGATTTTGCTGAAAGGCAACGGCTTGACGGAAATCGCGCCGGATTTGTGGCCGATAGCGCTGTTTCTGGTGGTGATGCTGGCGATTGGCATCAAGCGCTACCGGCAGACGCTCGACTGAATTTACGATTTACGATTTGTGATTTACGATTGCGCCGGCAGACGCTGGATTGAACTGTTGCCCCGGACTACGGCTGGGCTTCCAAATCCCGGGTGTGGTTTATTACCAACTCATTTGTCGCACTACAAATTTGAAACTAAACATCATGCTTCAACCCTAATGAATCGAGAATCGCATCGCATCTCTGTAATTCGGCCTTCGCACGGTCAAGCAACCGCAACGACCTTCCCATGAGCCATCGTGAGCGCCAAAGTGACAATCTGCCGAAGAAACATAAATACCACCAACTAAAGTAACTCGGTGCCTGTTGCGCTTTCTGGAACATCTCTGTGGCAGCGTTGGAAAATGCTACCGACTCCCTCGACAAACGCTCTGATGCCTTCGATGCCTTCTCGCTGCTCTTTGCTGCGCGTGTCGCCTGTCTTGCGCGCCGCTTTTCCTCCGTGCCGTCCCGATGACGCTGGGCGACCACAAAGGCGAATATCAAGCCAACAATCGAGATGATTGGAATGATGCTGTCCATGATGCCTAACATACATCAGGCTGCGTGGCGTGCATGGGGGCGTGCATGGTTGTTTTTACCACGGCCTTTGTAAGCATGGATTTATGGAAGCGGATTTGCGAATTTCTGTCAAAGATTATCCTCTGCCTTGGCCTTCGGCTTCGGCGCGACAAGTCCGCCTTCGGTTTGGGGATTTGGAGTGCGCGGACACGTCCGCGCTTTTGTTCGACGCGACATGTCGCGTCGAGGAAAGCGATGTCATGCCATCGCACTCCACAAACCTAGTCCCGTCGGGACGGTGGAATCATAGCGGCTTTCCAGCGTCGCTCCGCGACGCGACCCAATTTCCACATTCACCGGGGACATTGTCCCCGGCTAATTTCCTTTGCCGCTTCGCGGCATAAGCTATTCCCGTAGCGCCCCGCTGCCATACCGGGGAATTACCGGCTAATTGCAGGAAAATGAGCCGATTTACATCGGCTGCCACCTGTTAATCGGGGGCCAAATCGGAAGCACTCATAGCGAGGGAGATGTAAGGAGTGCTGTCCTAAATGACTCGTTGCCTCGTCGCCTGCATGGCCCGTTCCGCGGCAAACTTGCAAATTCGCCCTTTTTCGGTTTTCATCAGGGGAATGTGGCGATGGTTTTGCCTGCTTTTAACGGTCGGGATGGCGTTGACCGCATCGGTTTGCGCCGGTGCGGAGTTTGCCGACGTGAACCTGGATTACGTGGCGCAACGCGCGCTCGAACGCGCGCAGAAGCCGTTCCATTCGCCGCGCGCCGACCTGCCGGAGGTGCTGCGGCAGGACAATCTCGATTACGACAAATACCGCGAGATTGAATTCCGGCACGACAAGGCGCTTTGGCTGGCCGAGGGGCTGCCGTTCCGCGTGGAATTTTTCCATCCGGGCTATTTGTATCAGGAGCCGGTGCATATCAATGAATTCACGCCGACCTACACGCAGCCGGTCCGGTTCGTGCAGGACTTTTTCAATTACCGCGCGCTGCACATTCAAAACAACATACCGGCCAACACCGGCTACGCGGGATTCAAGGTGCTCTGCCAGTTGAACGAGTCGAACAAATGGGACGAACTCGGCGCGTTTCAGGGCGCGAGCTATTTCCGGCTGCTGGGGAAGGACCAGCGTTACGGCGAGTCCGCGCGCGGCCTGGCGCTCAATTGCGGAGGGTCGGGAGCGGAGGAATTTCCCATCTTCACCGACTGGTGGCTGGGCAAGCCGCAGCCGGATGACAGGACGCTGAAGCTGTTCGCCATTCTTGACGGCCCGAGTTGCGCGGGCGCGTATCAATTTGACATCCGGCCCGGTGAAACGACGGTGGTAAACGTGGAGGCGATTTTATATTTTCGCGAAAGCAAAGACGTGCTTGCCTACGACACGAACCAACCGCCGGTCAGGACCATCGGGCTGGCGCCGCTGACGAGCATGTTCTGGTTCGGCAAAAACACCGAGCGCAAGTTTGACGATTACCGCCCGGAGGTCCACGACAGCGACGGGTTGCTGGCGCACATGGACAGCGGTGAAATCCTCTGGCGGCCGCTGGACAACCCGCAGGCGCTGCGCCACCAGGTTTTTCACGCGCCGAACATCCGCGGTTTCGGCCTGCTGCAACGGGAGCGGTCGTTCCGGGCGTATGAGGACACGTTCAACTTTTACCAGCAGGTGCCGAGCGTCTGGGTGGAGCCGCGCGGAGACTGGAACGACGGCGACCTGCACCTCGTTGAGTTGAGCACACGCTACGAGGGGCTGGACAACATCGTCGCATTTTGGGATCCGAAAGACAAACCCGCGCCGCTTCAGAAGTTTCGCTTCGGCTACCGCCTTTACTGGCAGGGCAGCGGAGCGGACTTGAAACTTTCCGAAAACCGCGTCGTTTCGATGCGCGCCGGCCTTGACACGCATTTTGAGAATACGCGGCAGTTCGTCATGGATTTTGTCGGGCCGAAGCTGGGCGCCATTCCCGAAAACAATCCGCCGCAGGCCATCGCCAACTGCAGCGCCAACGCCGCCATTGTGGACAATCTCGTCCTGCGCAATCCGTTCATCAACGGCTGGCGCGTGGTTTTGAAAATGCAGCCCAAGCCCGGCAACACCGACCCGGTGGACCTGCGCTGCACGCTGCAAAATGGAACGAACATTGTGAGCGAGACCTGGACCTACCAATGGAGTCCGCCGTGATGGGAATAAAAACATCCAACATCCAACATCCAACATCCAACACCGAATTGACGTTCCTTCGGCAATTCATTGGATGTTGGATGTTGGATGTTCGATGTTCGATGTTCCCCTTCAACACGCCGTGATGCAGCCACCGAACATTTTGCCCGACGCCGCCGGCCAGCTCGCCGGACGCCCGCTCGAAGAATGGAACGCCGCCTACGTCAAGGTGGAGAATTACTTTCACGCCCTGCGCATCCGCAACAGGGCGTTGCTTGGCCAGATCGTGCTGCGCGTGCTGGACCGCGCCATGCGCCGCGCGCCCGCCGAGCCGGAACGCTCCGCCACGCAGATTGCCGCCGAGGAAATGGACCGCCTCGTCACCGAATGGTTCGCCGAGGTTTTGCAATCGCCGTCCACCAAGGACGGCCAGACCCTTTCCACGCGCGGACGGCTCGCGCTGCTGCTGGCCGACATGCCGGGCAAATGGCAGGAACAGTTTCTGCGCCCAGGCCCGTGGCCGGAGGAATTCACCACCGCCATGCGCGAGGCATATTTGCGCGCCGGCCCGGATTTCCAGCTTTCCAAAATGACGCCGCGCCCGCTGGACCTCGGCCCCATCGCCACGCTGACAAACTTCGGCAACCTGCCCTTTAGCCGCATGGCCCTCGCGTGGTCCGGCTACGCGCTATTGCTGGTGGTCGTGTTCTGGCTCACCCATGTCGGATGGGATCGAGCCAAAGCCGGAGTTTTATATTTCTTCAATAGTCTCTCTGATATTCATTTTTGAGAAATGGTTGATTCAACCAACATTTCCGCGGCAAATGCCCCGCGTCTCCGGCGCGGCTGGCGGCTGTTTATTTTCTATTCGTGGTCGCTGCTGCTCACCAGCCTGGTCTCGATGCTCTTCGCCGATTTATTGTGGCGCACGGGCTGGTCCGCCTCATGCACCGTGCTGCTGGCGCTGTTCGTGGTTTTGATGTGGTTCGCCTCCATCGGCTGCATGCACGGCGTGTATGGCTTCGTGCTGCGGACGTTCGGCGCGCGGCGGCGCATCACCGCGCTGAAAAATTTCCGCGACCAGAAGATTGACGGCACGAGCACGGCGATTGTCTTCCCGATTTTCAACGAAGACATCGTGCGCGCCTGCGGTGGGCTGCGCGCCACATATGAATCGCTGGAACGAACCGGGCAACTGGAGCGATTCGACTTTTTCATCTTGAGCGACTCCACCGACCCGGACAAATGGGTCGAGGAGGAGCGGCGCTGGCAGGAATTGGTCCGCGACCTGGACGCGCTCGGGAAAATTTATTACCGCCGCCGCCTGAACAACGAGAGCCGCAAGAGCGGCAACGTGCGCGATTTCCTCAACGCCTGGGGCCGCCGTTACCGCTACTTCCTGGTCTGCGACGCCGACAGCGTCATGCGCGGCGAAACGCTTGTGGATCTGGTCAAGTTGATGGAGGCGCACCCGACCGTCGGCCTTGTCCAGACCGTCCCGGCGACCGTCAACGCGGAATCGCCATTCGGCCGCATCCAGCAATTCTCCAACCGCCTTTACGCGCCGATGTTCATCGCCGGCCTGAATTACTGGGCGC
>JBEKRA010000087.1:0-7614 GCA_049519195.1 Verrucomicrobiota bacterium | reverse complement strand
CCAGCGAAACGGCGATGCCGAGATTGACATGGCTGTTCCAGCGCGTGGTCTTGCCGTCGGTCGAGCTGTTCACGGCGGGGAATTCCTGCAACGTCAGCACCACCGCCTCGGCGATGAAATCCGTGACGGTGTAAGGCGCGCCCGCCGCCTTGAGCTGTTTGCGGTAGGCGATCAATTCGGTCATGTCCACCGAGACCGTGAGTAAAAAATGCGGCGTGTCGCGGAAACTCTGCGTGAGCCGTTGCGCGATGACCTGCCGCATCTTGCTCATTGGCTTCGGTTTCTCGGCGAGGGCGCGCTGGACGTCGGCCACGCTGATGCGGCCGGAATCGTCCGTGGGTTGAATCGTCAGCACGTCGAGCTTTTCTTTCGCCGCGAGTTCCTTCGCGGCGGGGCTGATGCGCAACTTGTCGTAGCCATGCTGCTGCAAATAATTTCGCACGTCTTTTTCAACGACACGGCCTTCGGGGCCGCTGCCCTTGATGCGCGTGGCGTCAACGACGGAATGTTTCGCCAAAGTCGCCGCGCGCGGGCTGATGCGGAACAGCGATGGAGCCGCCGGAGTGGGCGGAGGAGCGACTGGCGCGGCAACGGGCGGAGCGCCGAGCACCAGCTCGGCGCGGATCGCGACTGATTCTTTTCGTGCCGAGCTGGTGCTCGGCGCTCCGGCTGCGGCTGCGGGCTTGGGCGCGGCTGGCGCCGGAGCAGTGGCAGCGGGAATCGGTTCGCCGGGATTGCCCAGAAAACCGACCGAACTTTGCACCGGCACGTTAATGTGCGGCGGCACGACGATTTTAATCAGCGTGCCTTCCTCGAAACTCTCCACTTCCATGACCGATTTGTCGGTCTCGACGGTGAAAAGGATGTCGCCTTTGGCGATTTTGTCGCCTTCCTTTTTAAGCCATTCGACGATGGCGCTTTCTTCGGTCATCTGACCGAATTTCGGCATGATGATTGGAGTAGCCATAATGAAATTAAAAAGTAAAAAGTAAAAAGGCAAAAGTTGGCCGCAGCCTCCGTGACTCGCCGGACTGCAACTTTTTCATTTTGCCTTTTTCCTTTTGCATTGTTTTACAGGATGGATTTGGCCGCGGCGAGCAGGTCGTTGACGCTCGGCAGGAACGCCGCTTCAAGAATGTGCGATTGCGGCGCGATGCCGTTCTTGGCGCCGACGCGTTTGACCGGGGCGTCGAGGTAATCGAACACCGCGTCCGAAATCGTCGAGGCGATTTCGCCGGTGTAACTGCCGATGAGAATCGCCTGGCTGGCAACGACGCAGCGTCCGGTCTTTTGCACCGAGCGCAAGATTGTGTCGAGATCCAGCGGCACGAGCGAGCGCAAATCAATCACCTCGGCGGAAATATTTTTCTCCGCTTTTAATTTGTCCGCCGCCTTCAGGCAGTCGTGAACCACCGGACCCCACGACACAAAGGTGATGTCCGTGCCTTCGCGCTTCACTTCGGCGACGCCGAGCGGAACGAGATATTCATTTTCCGGCACCACGCCTTTCATTCCATACAAGCCCTGTGACTCGATGAACATGACCGGGTTGTTGTCGCGGATGGCGGATTTCAACATGCCCTTGGCGTCGTAAGGCGTCGCGGGATAAACGACGTAGAGGCCGGGAATATGGCAGAACATGGATTCGAGCGTCTGCGAATGCTGGCCGCCGTAGCCCTTGCCCGCGCCGGCGGAAACTCGCAGCACCAGCGGCACTTCGGTTTGCGCGCCGCTCATGTAATGCCATTTCGCCGCCTGGTTGCTGATCTGGTCGGACGACATCAGCGCGAAATCGAAATACATCAATTCCATCACGGGCCGCAGGCCGATCATTGACAGCCCGATGCCCGTGCCGCAGATGCACGCCTCGGAAATCGGCGTGTTGAAAACGCGGTCACGCCCGAACGATTCGAGCAAACCTTTCGTCGCCTTGAACGCGCCGCCGTAATCGGCCACGTCCTCGCCGTAAAACAGCACGCGGCGGTCGCGCTTCATTTCCTCAATCATCGCCTCGCGAATGGCGTCTTTGTAGGTGATTTCGCCGTTGACGCGCTTGATTTCCGGGAGCGGCTCGATGATTTCCACCTTGGCGAACTCGGCAGGAACGGTCTCGCTCTTCGTGTCGGTGAACATATATTTGATCACGTCCTCGGCAGCCGGATCGGCGGCGGCGGCGGCGCGCTTGGCGGCGCGGGCGTTGCGGTCGCGGACGGATTCTTCCAGCGCGGCGAGTTCCTTTGCGCTCATCACTTTGGTTTCCAAAATCTGCGCCTTGAAGGTGGCAATCGGGTCAACGGCTTTCCACGCGGCTTCCTCCTCCTTGGTGCGGTATTCGTTGCGCGGGTCGCTCAACGAATGTCCCCAATAGCGGTAAGTGTCGCATTCAAGCAGCACCGGGCCTTCGCCCCTGTGGCAAAGCTCGGCGGCGCGCGCCACGGCGGCGCGGACGGCGAGCGGGTCCATGCCGTTGACGATTTCCGCGTGCATGTTGTTGTCGGCAAAACCGGCGGCGCGGCGCGCAATCCGGCTCACGCCCATCACTTCGTCGTCGGTGCGATGGGTCATGCCGTAATGGTTGTTGATGATGAGGAAAATCATCGGCACGCCAAACTTGTGGTCGGCGAGATGATTGGTGAATTGCGCCTGCGCGGCGTAGTTCAGCGATTCCAGCACCACGCCGTTGGCGTATGCGCCGTCGCCGGCAAAACAGCAGACCACCGCGTCCTTTTTCTGATAGCGCAGCCCAATAGCCGCGCCGGTGGCAATCGAGACGCCGCCGCCGACAATCGCATTCGCGCCGAGATGCCCGACGGTGAAATCCGCGATGTGCATCGAGCCGCCGCGCCCTTTGCAATAGCCGTCTTCCTTGCCGAACAATTCGCAAATCATGCGATAGACGTGCTCTTCCAGGGCGGCTTCAAGCAATTCTTCGTGTTTGTTTGATTTGCAATTCGGCACGCGCTGGGCCAATTGCTCGTCGCTCATTTCGCGGATGGAGACCGTGCCTTTCGCGAGGCTCTCGCCGTGGCCGCGGTGCGTGCTGGTGATTTTGTCGGCGATGTGCAGCACGGAACAGGCGCCCGCCGCCGTGCCTTCCTGGCCGACCGAAACGTGCGTCGGCCCGCGGTAATTGAAGTCACGGATCGGCTCATACGCGCCGGAGCGAAGCTTGACGATCATTTCCTCAAGTTCGCGGATCATCAGCATGTCTTCGAGCAGGTTCGCCACTTCCGCCTTTGTGATTTTTTTCGCGGCAAGTTCCTGTTTCAGGCCGCCCTTGTAGCGATAGGCGGAAATTTTGCCGCAATTGATTTCAAACGGCTCGAACTTGGGCCGCATGTCGCTCAAATAGACCGCGGATTTCCGGGATTGTTTCTTGGTCGGTTTTTCCAATGTTGCTGTTGTCATAATTTATATTTTTTGTAGAACAGGCGTCGCGCCTGTTTCAAAAATCATTTTCCGCTCAAGCGGGATAAAAAGTCGGAGACAGGCGCGACGCCTGTCCTACATACAACTTCGTTCACACTCTCACCAATTTGATTCCTTTCTTTGTCAGTTCTTGTGCAAAATGTTTGTCCAGTTGTTTGTCCGTGACGAGCACGTGGACGCTTTCCAGCCGGCCGGCGCGCGCAAACGCCACCTTGCCGGCCTTGCCCGAATCGGCCAGCAGAATCACCTGCCGCGCCTGGCTCATCACCAGTTCCTTCGTGTAAGCCTCGCCCGGATCGGTTGTCGTCATTCCTTCCTTCAGCGACAACCCGATGGTGCCCATGAACGCCTTGTCAACGTGCAGCTCCCGCAAAACGCAGCGCGTCAGCGGCCCAACCATCGTCTGGCTCAACCGGCGCAGTTCGCCGCCGATCAAAATCAACCGCGGCCCGCGCCCGGCCAGCTCGTGCGCCGCGCGCAGGGAATTGGTCACCACCGTCAGGTTCGTGCGGTCATGCAGCAATTGCGCAAACTCCAGCACCGTGCTGCCGCCATCCAGATAAATCGTGTCACCAGGGGCGATGAATTGCAGCGCCGCCTCGGCGATGCGGTTCTTCTCCCGCGCGGCGATGGACGCCTTGTCGTCAAACAACGCCTCCTCCAGCCGGCTTTCAACACTCACCGCGCCGCCGTGGACGCGGCGAATGGCGCCGGATTCCTCAAGCTGGTCTAGGTCCCGGCGCACCGTGGCGGGCGAGACCCGAAGCTGCTGGCAAATTTCCTCGATGCGGATCACACCCTTGCCGCGAACCAACTCGCGCAGGTTGTCGAGGCGCCGGGGCGCCAGCTCTTTGTGATTGCCGTTCAGCATGGCATGATTGATTAAGACACATTGTAATCATATCGTGATTCAAGTCAATCAAAATCGCTCAAATATATTTTTGACAGAAAACCCCGCATTTCCTAGGCTTTGCGCCAATGGTTCACGTGGTCTTTCTCAAAATCGCGGCGATGTTTCTCGTCATCGTCGGCGGATGGCTGGCGCGGCGGCGCGGATTTCTGGCGGCGGATTTCACGGCCACCTTGAGCCGGCTGGTGGTGGACGTGGCGTTTCCCGCGCTCGTGTTCACCCAGATGCTGCGGACAGTGGACGCGGCGGCGCTGCGCGATGGTTGGATCGGTCCGGTGGCGTGCGGCCTGCTGATCGTGGTTGCGTATTTCGTCGGGCTGTTGTTGGCGCCGGTGTTCAGCGGCAAACCGCAGCGCAACACCTTCATTTTTCTCGTTGCGATTCCCAATTGGGTTTTCCTGCCGCTGCCGATTGCCCAGGCGCTTTACGGCGACACCGGCGTCCGCACCGTGCTGCTGTGCAACGCCGGCGCGCAACTGGTTCTGTGGTCGTTCGGCGTCTGGATTCTGCACGGTGCAATGCGTCAGGCGGCAAAAAATCTCCTGACCAACGTCGGCCTGTGGGCGACGGCGGCGGGGATTATCGTGGCGTTGCTGTTTCCCGCCGTGCGCAACCTGGAGACGATTGACCCGGCGTCTGCGCCGCTCGGCATGATGCTGCCCGGCGCGCTGATCCAGGCGCTGGCAATGGTTGGCAGCCTGACCATTCCGATGTCGCTGCTGGCCATCGGCGCGCAACTCGGTGAATTGACCATCGCGGTGCATCGCTTTCCGAAAGTATTGTGGGGCGTGCTGCTGGCGCGACTGCTGATTGCGCCGCTGGCGACGGTGGCTCTCGGCTGTGCCTTGATGAAAATGGGTTTCGTGATTCCGGAAGAAACGCGGATGATCATTTATTTAATCGCGACAATGCCGGTGGCTATCAGTTGCAGCGTCATGGCCGAGCGGTTTCATGGCGACGCCACCCTTGCCGCCGAGGGGATTTTTTACAGCACGTTCTTCAGCCTGCTGACCGTGCCGTTGATTTTCTTCCTGATCCAGTGGTTTGGGTTCTGATGATTCATCACTTGATGCCGTCTCCTGCGGGACTATGATGGCGGGCATGAAAACGGCGGATTCAATGTCCCCAAACACGGCCTACCGGTCAGGAGTGAAGATTGTTCCGCCTTCAGTCTTTGCCGGTGTTTTTGCCATCGGACTGTTGCTGCAACATTTCTTTTCGCTGGCATGGCCTCCGAAAACTGTCGGCCATGTTGCGGCTCTGTTGTGCTTTCTGCCCGCAGTGGTTCTGGCCGGATGGGCGCTGATTTGTTTCCGGCTTGTCCGCACCAGCCCGCTGCCGATACGGCCAAGCACGACGCTGGTGACGACCGGTCCGTATCGCCTTGTCCGGAATCCCATGTATGTTGGTCTTGGCTTCTTGTATGCGGGACTGGCGCTTCGGTTCCAAGTGTTTTGGGCGCTGATTCTGCTGCCGATTGCCATCGCAATCATCCATTGGCGGGTCATTGTTCTGGAAGAGAAGTATCTGGAACAAACCTTCGGAGCAGAATACCTCGATTACAAGGCGCGGGTGCCGCGCTGGCTTCCCCGCTTCGGCTTGTGATTGACACCGGCGGCTGAAGATTTACGCTCACGCAACGTTCATCATTAAAAACAGACCGGAGACAATTATGCCAGAAGCCGACACAACGAAACCGACGAAGAAGAAAAATTATTACGAGAACATCCCGCAGGCCACGCCGGGCTTTTTCCTGAAAGGCGCCGGGTCGCTGGACTGGGGTATGAAAAACCGGCTCTCGCGCATCTTCAATCCCGCCACCGGCCGCACGGTGATGCTGGCGATTGACCACGGCTATTTTCAGGGGCCGACGACCGGCTTGGAGCGGATTGACCTGAACATCGTCCCGCTCATGCCGATGGCCGATGCGTTGATGCTCACGCGCGGCATTTTGCGCACAACGGTGCCGCCGTCGCTGACCAAACCGATTGTGCTCCGTTGCAGCGGCGGGCCGAGCATCCTGAAGGAATTGTCCGACGAGGAGCTCGCCGTGGACATCGAGGACGCCATCCGGTTGAACGTGTCGGCGGTGACGTTGCAGGTGTTTATCGGCGGCGAATTTGAGACGCGCTCCGTCCACAACATGACGCGGCTCGTGGACATGGGCTTGCGCGCGGGCATCCCGACGCTGGCGGTCACCGCCGTGGGCAAGACGATGACGCGCGACGCCCAATACCTGCGGCTGGCCTGCCGCATTTGCGCCGAGTTGGGCGCGCAGTTTGTGAAGACATATTATGTTCCCGAAGAATTTGAGACCGTCACCGCGTCCTGTCCCGTGCCGATTGTGATGGCGGGCGGCAAGAAACTGCCGGAACTGGAGGCGTTGACGATGGCTTACAACGCCATCCAGCAGGGCGCGTCGGGTGTGGACATGGGCCGGAACATTTTCCAGAGCGAAGCGCCCAAGGCGATGATGCAGGCGGTGGCCAGGGTCGTTCACGAAAATCTGAAACCGAAAGATGCGTTTGACCTTTTTGAGACGTTGAAAAATCAGGAGAATAAAAATACGAAGCGCAATGGCTAAAACATCACAGCTTGATGCCATCGCCCGCGTCGCGCAGGTGTTGCGGGGCTTGCTCGCGGAGCCGACCGGGGATGACGACCATCCGCATAAGCCGGTGATTCTGAAAAGTCTTGCCGGCGGGAAAAATTCGCGCCGCGCGCTTCAACTCGATCCGCTCAAGGCTGGTGAGAGCGACAAAAAACTTCGTTCGCGTCTGGCTGCGGCGCTTCAAAATTACGCGGCGAAGAACAAAGCCGGGCCGGAAATCGTTTCTCTGTCAAATGTCGGCGCGTTCCAAGTCGTGAAACCGAAAGCGGCTTCCGGGCACGACCGCCGGTTGGTTGGGCGCACGGCCCTTGTCACCGGCGCGGCAGGCGCGATTGGCTACGGCATTTGCCGGGGACTGCTGGAGCGCGGCTGTCACGTCGCCATCACGGATTTGCCCGGCGAGCGGTTTGACAAATTCGTCGCTGAATTCCAGAGGCAGGACAAGAACCATGTCATCGGTGTGCCGATGGACGTGACGGATGCCAAGTCCGTTTCAAATGCCTTTGCGGAAATCAGCGCGGTCTGGGGCGGCGTGGACATTATCGTCGTGAACGCCGGTCTCGCGCTGGCCTGCCCGCTTGTCGAGATTGACCTGGAGGCGTTCCGCCGGTTGGAGCGCGTCAACGTTGAAGGCACGCTTCAAGTTTTGGCGGAAGCCGGCCGG
>JBEKRA010000086.1:0-7745 GCA_049519195.1 Verrucomicrobiota bacterium | reverse complement strand
CTCACCGGCGTCAAGCTTCCCCGCGCCACGCTGGATCGCGAAGCCCGCCGCCAGGGGGAACGCGCCCAAGCCTTGCGCATGCAACTGGATCAACAGGCCGCCACCGAAAAGAAACAGCCCGAGCTGACACTCGAACCTTACCAGATGATCATTCAACTGGATGCCTGGAACATTCGCGAACGGGATGGCTGGGGCCAGAGCCGGGCCTTGCGGCGAGAGGGCCGGGAACCTGAACGCTGGCATTGGGTTTACACCGGCACCTGCTTCCGCCTGGACCATCGCGGCCAGACCGCTGGCGGTCGAGCCGTCATCACCGAACGCGGCTTTGTCGCCACGCGCCTGGGCATTGAGGGCCTGCGCGAACAATTGCACGCCGAAGCCCTGCGGCGGGGACTGGGCCAGGCCGCCGGCGCGCTGGTGATCGCCGACGGAGCCCTGTGGATATGGCGGCTGGCCGATGACCGTTGGCCGCAAGCCCGCCAGCGACTGGACTTCTACCATGCCGTGCAACATCTGGCCGCCGTTGGCCGGGCGCTCTTTGGCGACGACAAGGCCCGACTCAAAGCCTGGATCAGGCCGTTGATCCAACAACTCAAGCACGAATCAGCGATCAAGGTCATCGGGCAACTGGAAGCGGCCCTGGCCGCGCTGCCCGGCGGCCCGGCGGCCAAAGCCGTGGCCAAGGAAGTGGCTTACTTCCGCGAGCATCAAACACGCATGGATTACCGGGCAGGCTGGCGGGCGGGTGAACCTATTGGCAGTGGTCCGGTGGAAGCAACCTGCCGGCAGGCCCAATGCCGGTTCAAGCGTCCGGGCCAATTTTGGAGTCGGACCGGCGACGAAGCGCTGATGTGTCTGGAAACCTTCTGGCGCAACGGCCGCTGGCATCTCCTCTTCCCTCACACCTCTTTCAACCCTGCAAGAAATTGAGATGCGCCCACTACACGACAGCCGACTGATTCAGACTTGACTCTTTAGCAAATTTTTGATGAAGTATTGCTGCGGCCCCAAAAAGGTCGGATCGTGTGCGGTGGCATTTTGCATAATCATGAAACCAAAACGCAACTTGGTTCAATTATGAAAACCAAGAATAATCAGATTCGATTCTTGCCGGGGGATGAAGTGTGATGGCACATGACTGCCAGCGGCATGCTATCTTTGATCAATTTTTAAAATCAACTCGGCGAACCATCACAACCACAACTCAAACAAGCCATGAAAACACATCAAGAATCCGAAATCCGAAGCCGGAAACAAATCCATAATCCGAAATTTGCCGCGGGGCGACGCCAGCCCTGGCCAACCGGCAACTGGCCGACCCGCTTGTTCAGCCCGATTGCAACCCTGTTGCTCGCCGTCGCGGTTTTGGCCGGCGCGCCAAAAGTCTTCGCGGTCGCCAACGACAATTTTGCCGACGCCTTTGTGATTACCACCATTCCCTACTCGAACAGCTCCTCGAACGTGGATGCCACGCGCGAATCGGGCGAGCCTTATCACTACGGCAGCATCAACGGCCATTCGGTCTGGTGGACTTGGATGGCTCCGGCTTCGGGGCCGATGCAGGTGAACTCCACCGGCAGCGCCATTCGTTCGGTGATCGCCGTCTATACCGGCAGTTCCGTCAGTGCTTTGACTCAAGTCTCCGCCGGTCGCGGCAACCATATCGTGGACTTCGCGGCTGTGGCCGGAACGACTTATCAGATCGCGCTGGACAGCCTGGATGCCGGAGTGACTGGCAATTTCACGTTCCGGCTTCTGTCCGGCGTGACGCCGCCTGGCAACGATCCGTTCACCAACGCCACGGTAATCACCGGTGCCAGTTGCGCGTTCACTGGTTTGACCAACGCGGGCGCTACCAAGGAGCCGGGCGAACCGGCCCACGCCGGAAACCTGGGCGGCAAATCTGTCTGGTGGACATGGACTGCGCCCGCGAGCGGGCCATTCAAATTAGACACGGCGGGCAGCGCTCTATGGAACTTGCTGGCGGTTTATACAGGAAGCTCTGTCACCAACCTTACGCCCGTCGTCTCGAACAACACCTACTCCAGCGGTTCTAATTTCGTGACTTTCACCGCGCTGGGCGGGACCAATTACTGGTTTGTGGTGGACGGCTGGGAAGGGCGCGAGGGATCATTTAATTTGAACCTGACACCGCCATCCAATGACTACTTCGCCTTCGCCACCGTGATCTCCGGCAGTTCCTACGGCACAAACGGAGTTTACAACACCAACGCCACCAAGGAAGCGGGCGAGCCGAACCACGCCGGCAACAGCGGCGGCAAATCGCTCTGGTGGGACTGGACGGCGCCCACCAACGGCTCATGTCACGTGGATACGTTTGGCAGCACATTCAACACGCTGCTCGCGGTCTATACCGGCTCGCCGGTCAGCGGCCTGACGACAATTGCCAGCAACGACGACAGTCCCACGAATCCGCCCGCCAGTGAATTGACGTTCCATGCCGTCAGCGGCACCACCTATCACATCGCCGTGGATGGCTACAACGGTGCGAGCGGCTCGATCACCATGAACCTTGTGCAAACTCCGGACGCTGTCCCGAGCGGAGCGGAAACTGTGGCCAAGATTGCCGCTGGCGGCAGCCACAGCCTGTTCCTCAAGAGCGATGGGAGCCTGTGGGGCATGGGCTATAATGGATTCGGCCAACTGGGTGACGGCACTCCCACCGACGTCCACTTGCCCAAGCCGGTCGTATTCGGCAACAACACGACGATCGCCGGGGGAGGCTTTCACAGCCTGTTCCTCAAGAGCGGTGGCAGCCTGTGGGCCATGGGCAGAAACGTGGAAGGCCAGTTGGGCGACGGCACTTCCAACCCCAGCAACAATATTCCCGAACAGATTGTGGCCGGCGGCGTCACGGCGATTTCCGCCGGAACCCGGCACAGCCTGTTTCTCAAAAGCGATGGGAGCCTGTGGGCCATGGGTCAGAACTCTTTCGGCCAGTTGGGCGACGGCACTTTGGTCAACACCAACCTGCCCGAGCAGATTGTGGCCGGCGGCGTCACGAACATTTCCGCAGGATTTTGGCACAGCCTGTTCATCAAAACCAATGGCAGCCTGTGGGCCATGGGCGGCAACAGCTCCGGCCAGTTGGGTGACGGCACTTTGGCCAACACGAACCTCCCAGAGCAGATTGTGGCCAGCAACGTCACGGCCATTGCCGCTGGAGTCAATTTCAGCCTGTTTCTCAAGAGCGACGGCAGCCTCTGGGCCATGGGCCTGAATACTTACGGCCAGTTGGGTGACGGCACTTACAACAACACCAACCGGCCCGAGCAAATTGTGGCCAGTGGTGTCACGGCCATTGCCGCCGGCTCCGGTTACAGTATGTTTCTCAAGAGCGACGGCAGCCTCTGGGGCATGGGGGTGAACTCTTGGGGCCAGTTGGGCGACGGCACTTACAACAACACCAATCTGCCAGAGCGGATTGTGGCCGGCAACGTCACGGCCATTTCCGTGGGGTATCAGCACAGCCTGTTCATCAAAAGCGATGGCAGCCTGTGGGCCATGGGTTACCAGGCCATGGGCCAGTTGGGTGATGGCTATTACGGCAACACCTACACAAACCTGCCCGAGCAGATTGTCGCCCCGCCCGCCTTGCCGCCGGGTTACAATCAAATCACCGGCCAGCTTTTGGGCGGCACCAATATGCAATTGTCCTTTTTGGGCGATGCCGTTACGAAATACGCTTTGGATCGTTCCTTCAGCCTGTCACCGTCCGACTGGATCCCGCAGGAAACCAATACCACCGATTCGGGCGGGGCGCTGATGTTCACCAACACGCCGGACGCCACCACGAACAATTTCTGGCGCATCCGCTCCGTGCCCTGAAGACATTTACGATATGCGATTTACGATTTACGAGTCCTGCCGACAATCCAGCCGTCGCGTAAATCGTATATCGTAAATCGTAAATGGCAGATTACTGTCCGGCGTAGAAGGCTTCCACCTTGGCGGAGACGTCCTTGTAGCCGGCGTCCATTTCGTAAATCTGCTTGAGTTGTTCGATGGCCTCCTCCTTTTTGCCCATGCTTTCGAGCACGGCACCGAGGTTGTAGATGAGGTCCTTCTTCTCGTCGTCGAACACGGGTTTTTCCTTGATGGCGTTCTGGAGGGTGCGGGCGGCGAGGTCGAACATCTTGCGTTTGGCGAAGCACTGGGCGAGGCAGCTCATCGCGGCGAGGCGTTTGTAGGGGTTGCCCTGCGCCTTCTGGAATTCCTGGATGGCCCCGCTGATGTTGCCGGTCTGAAAATAGAGCGCGCCCATCTCGTAGCGGATGGAGAGGTCGGTGGGGTATTTTTCCACGCGCTTCTGGCATTCGGCAACCTGGTAGGCGAGCTTGTCGGCCTTGATTTTCTCCACCTGCGCGGCCTGGTCCGGCTCGAAGGGATTGAGCTGCTCCAACTGGTAGTCGAACCGCTTGACATGGGTGTTGGCGATGGCCTGGTCGAGCGACGGGTCGTTGCCCATGTCGGAATTTTTGATGCGGTCGTAGAGGTTGAGGGCGCGGTCGAACTGCTTTTTTTGCGTGAAGAGTTCGGCGAGGGAGCGGACGAGCTTGAGGTTGTTTGGCTCGGTGTGGAGGCGCGCCTCGTATTCGCCTATGAGCCGCTCTGCGACGTCCTCGGTTTTTTGCACGCGCTTTTCCTGTTCAAGCGACTCGGCTTCTTTCTTGTCCTTGAGAATGTCGCGGTAGGAGCCGCCGCCGCCCTCGAGCGCGCCGTAGCCGCTCTCGTCCATCGTCTTGCGCGCGGACAAATCCTTGAGCGCCATCTTCAAGTCGCCGTCATTGGGCATCTCGCGCAGCAGGTCCATGAGGATTTTTTCGGCGCGGGAGCCTTCGCCGATGGCGGAGACGGCGTGGGCAAACTCGATGGCCAGCGCCTTGTCCTTGGGCGAATTTTTTACCAGCGTTTCATAGGACATCGCCACCGTGCGCGGCAAATCCAGCGCGGTGCCGGCGTCCACGATGATGCGGTGGGCGGCGGAACTGTCCGGGTCGCCGCTCAAAATCTGCTCGGCAATGGCCAGCGCCTCGGCGGGATTTTTGCCCATCGCCATCTTCGCCTTCATGATCTGCGGCGAGTTGCCCGTGCCGCTTAACATTTTTTTGAAGAAGCCCTTGCCGCCGCCGCCGGTCTTGCGGAACTGGGCGTCACGCAATGCCTTGCGGCAGTCGAAAAAGCCCGGCTCGTCTTCCAGCGCCTTGTTGAGCAGCGTGATGGCGTAATCCAGGTTTTCATGCGCCAGCGCCTCCGTGCCGCGGGTGAACAACGCATTTGCGTCGCGCGAAACTTCGTTCAGATTTTTTTCAGCCATAAATAGCAAATCGCCCCGAAGGGCCAAAAATTAGCCGCATTGTGCCTTGTGCCGCAAGGCGTGGTCAACCAAAACCAGCGCGGTCATCGCCTCCACCATCGGCACGGCGCGCGGCAGCACGCACGGGTCGTGGCGTCCGCGGCCCTTCAGTTTCGTGTTGTGAAAGGCTTCGTCCACCGTGTCCTGCTCGCGCATGACCGTGGCGACGGGCTTGAACGCGACGCGGAAGAAAATCGTCTGGCCGTTCGAGATGCCGCCCTGGATGCCGCCGGAACGGTTCGTGGTGGTGAAAACTTTTCCGCGCTTCGACCGAAACGGGTCGTTGTGCTCCAAGCCGGTCAGCAAAATGCCGCCAAAGCCGGAGCCGACCTCGAATGCCTTCGACGCGGGCAGGCTCAACATCGCCTTGGCCAGATCCGCTTCGAGCTTGTCGAACACCGGCTCGCCCCAGCCCGCTGGAACGCCGCGCGCGACGCCCTCGACGATGCCGCCGACGGTGTTGCCTTCGCGCCGCATTTTCTCGATGAGGCGGATCATTTTCTCCGCCGCCTTCGCATCGGGACAGCGGACGATGTTGGACTCGATGTCCTTCAATTTCACCTTGTCCGGGTTCACGTCCGCGATGAGACGCTGGACTTGTTTGACGTAAGCCAGCGTTTCGACGCCGAATGCCTCGCGCAAAATCTTTTTCGCAATAGCGCCGGCGGCGACGCGCCCGACGGTTTCGCGCGCGCTCGCGCGGCCGCCGCCCTGCCAGGCTCGGATGCCGTATTTGGCAAAATAAGTGAAGTCCGCGTGCGACGGGCGGAACTTGTCCTTCATTTCGGTGTAAGCTTCGGAACGCGCGTCCTCGTTTTTGACCCAGAGACAAATCGGCGTGCCAAGCGTCCTGCCGCCAAACGTGCCGGAAAGGATTTGCACCGTGTCGGATTCCTTGCGCGGCGTGACGATTTTAGACTGGCCGGGCCGGCGACGGTCGAGGTCCGGCTGGATGTCCGACTCGGAAAGTTTGAGGCGCGGCGGGCAGCCGTCCACGACCACGCCCACGCCGCCGCCGTGAGATTCGCCCCACGTCGTGATGCGGAACAATTGTCCGAAACTGCTCGCCATGCCGGGATGATGCAAAAAAAGTCGCGCGCGGTCAAATCAGCTTTGTTTCGCGCGAAGACCGCGAAGTTTGCCAAGGAATTTTGACTTCGCGCGACATTTTCCGAGCTTGAAACTTGAAACCTGAAACTTGAAACTGCTCCGAATGAACCGCATCGTTGAAAAATTCGCCGCGCTGAAACACGACCGCAAGAAAGGCTTCATCGTCTATATCGGCGCGGGCGACCCGAATCTGGCCACCACGCGCGAGCTGGCTTTGGGCTTCGACAAGGCCGGTGTGGACATTCTGGAACTCGGCGTGCCGTTCAGCGACCCGCTCGCAGATGGTATGGTGAACCAGCTTGCGGCGCAGCGCGGCCTGGAATCCGGCACCACGCCGCCGAAACTTTTGAAAACGATTGCCGCCATCCGCAGGCAATCGCAGATTCCAATCGTCCTCTACATTTATTTCAACCTCATCCATCGAGTCGGCTTGAAAAAATTCATCGCCGACGCCGCAAAGGCCGGCGTGGACGGTTTGCTGGTTTTGGATTTGCCACCGGAGGAATCGGACAATTACGAGGCGCTGATGAAAAAGGCCGGCCTCTGCCACATTTATCTCGTCGCGCCGACGACGCCGGAAGACCGGATGGAACTCATCGTCAAGCGCGGCAGCGGCTTCATTTATTACATTTCCCGCGAAGGCGTCACCGGAATGCAAACGAGTGTCGCGTCGAACCTCGCGTCGCAGGTCGCCAAAATCCGGGCGCACACGAAGCTGCCCGTCGCCGTTGGCTTCGGCATCTCGAATCCGGCGCAGGCCAGGGCCGTTGCGGCGGACGCGGGCGGCTGCGTGGTCGGCAGCGCGGTGGTGAACCAAATCGCCGAGCACGGCAAATCGCCGGAACTCGTCGCCAAAGTGAGCGCGTTTGTGAAATCACTGGCCGACGCGGTGAAAACCATTTAAGCCACAGATGAACACAGATTTTCACAAATAAACAATCTGTGTTTCATCTGTGAAAATCTGTGGCTAAACAATTATGAAAGCAAAATCTGACACCAAAGACCGGTTTGTCATCATCATGGCCGGGGGACGCGGCGAACGTTTCTGGCCGTTGAGCCGCGAGAAAATGCCCAAGCAACTGCTCACGCTGCTCGGCAAGAAATCCTTTTTGCAGGAAGCCGTCGAGCGTGTGCTGCCGCTGGTGCCGGCTAATAACATCTTCGTCATCACGAACGAGGCGCAATTGCCGGAAGTCCGCAAGCAGTTGCCGAAAATCCCGAAGCAGAATCTTGTGGCCGAGCCGATTGGCCGCGACAC
>JBEKRA010000085.1:0-7788 GCA_049519195.1 Verrucomicrobiota bacterium | reverse complement strand
CGCACGTCTTTATGAAGCTTTTTGGGTGGGACCGGCAGAAGGCGGAAAAACACATGATGGAAGTTCATGAAAAGGGGAAAAGCGTGCTGGTGAGGGAGGGCGCTGAAAAAGCAGAGTTTTACGTTCACCAGCTCCAAAATTACAAACTGCAGGCAACGATGGAGCCGGCGGAATGAAACCGGTCAGACAAACCAGGGATGGATGGCAATATCACTTGAATCCTGGGGAAGGGGATTGTTTGCGAACTCTTTTGCATCAATTCCCCATCACGACGAGCGTTCACGCCCGCGTCTCTAGGACCGATGCCGGTCCTAAAACCGTTGAGCGGGAAAAGCTGCTCAATGAGTCGCTGGCTGAACACCGGCGGGAACTGAAGAAGCAGGCCGCGAATCTGATTGCTCCCGGCAAATTCAAGCGGGGAGAAAAGGGTTGTCTGCTGACTCTCAATCCGGAGGAACGTGAAATCCTGCTGCAAATTCTCAACGATATTCGGATTGGGAGCTGGCACGTGTTGGGCGAACCGGACGACCTTGACGCGGAACCGCCTACCCAGTCGGTAAGGGAGCTGTTTTTTTACAACTTGATGAATCTGGCCGGCTATTTCGAGGCGGCTTTGCTGCACGCTGCCGGTGGCGATCTTCAGCCCGGCCATGATTGAACCGAATTTATTCAGGCCCGTGTTGTTGGGCAAAGACATCCGGTTTCCAAATCCGGAGTTTGCAGACGCGGAAGGTTTGGTTGCGGTGGGTGGCGATCTGAAAATGGAGCGATTGCTGGCGGCATACCGGCAGGGCATTTTTCCATGGACGGTCAATCCGGTCACGTGGTGGTCGCCGGATCCGCGGGGCATCATCGAGTTGGACCAGTTTCACGTTTCGGGAAGCCTGGCCAGGGTAATTCGCAAGCAGACTTTTGAAGTCACGATTGACCGCGCTTTCCGGGAGGTGATGATGGGTTGTGCCGCGCCCGGTCCCAAAAGGCGAAGCACATGGATCACCGGGGAATTCATCGAGGCCTACACGCGATTGCATCAGCAGGGCCATGCCAACAGCGTCGAATGCTGGAGGAACGGAGAACTGGCGGGAGGCATTTATGGTGTTTCGGTCGGCGGACTGTTCGCCGGCGAATCCATGTTCCATCGCGCCGACAACGCCTCCAAGGTGGCGCTCCACTTTTTAGTTGAGCATCTGCGGCGGCGCCGGTTCTGGTTGTTCGACATCCAGATGGTGACCGCCGCAACGCGGTTGTTGGGGGCGAAGGCGGTTCCGCGCAGCGAGTATTTGAAACGCCTGGCTGTTGCCGTTGCGGAGGATTGCTCATTTTCCTGAAATCATTTTGCGGGGAGCAAGCCGTATCTCAATGTGAATTGCGAAAATCTCGCGGCAAAAAACTTTGGTTTTCAGTGAATCTGTTGTAAAACTCGTTCCGGCCGTGGTGAATAGTGTGACGGGAGAGCCGTCAACCGCCGATCCTGCCTAACAGCAGCCTTCTGGGGCGCATTAAACACGCCACGGTCAGCGCGTTCCTTGTAATCCACAGGAAATCTTCCGGCATTCCCGCTTGAACCATTGTGGAGAAAGATCGCGAAGACTAAAAAATGGCTGATGTGGGCGCATTTCCAACTGACTTACAACTAACCTATCTGTCAACTCATACTCGCGTCCGCATCAGCCAATTCCAATGTCGTCCTCTTTTCCAGGATGTCAAGGTGCGCAAAGCAACACTGCGCCCGGTCAGCGGCGCGGCTCATATTGACGCTTCCCTTTGCCGGACTGTTTCGTTACAAATTTGCTTTGTGAACCCGCGCCCGTTTTGGAACAACCATGCTTGAACGCCTCTTTCATCTTTCCGAAAACCGGACCACCGCCCGCGTCGAAGTTTTGGCCGGCGTGACGACGTTTCTGACGATGGCCTACATCATCGTCGTGCAGCCGGCGGTGTTGTCGGGCACCATGTCCGGGACGCCGACGGGCATGGATTTTGGAGCGGTGACAACAGCAACGTGTCTCGCCGCCGCGCTGGCCACGGCGCTCATGGCGTTGCTGGCGCGTTATCCCATCGCGCAAGCGCCGGGCATGGGCGAAAATTTCTTCTTTGTGTTTTCGGCCATCCCCGCCGCTGCCGCCGCCGGTTTCGCCAACAGCTGGCAGGTCGCGCTCGGAACCGTTTTTGTGTCGGGGATTTTATTTTTGATTCTGTCGCTTGCCGGCCTGCGCGAAATGATTTTCAACGCCGTCAGCCCCAGCCTGAAATGCGCGATTGCGGCCGGCATCGGCCTGTTCATTGCGTTCATCGGGCTGCAAAACGCCGGCGTCATCCTCAAGGACCCCGGCTCGGCGGTGAAGTTGAACGCGCACTTCGCCTCGCCCGACTTGGTTGTGTTTTTCGCCGGCCTGCTGACCACGGCGGTGCTGCACGCCCGCAAAGTCCGCGGCTCGATTCTGTGGGGCATCGTCACGGCAACGGCACTGGCGGTCGCGCTGAAACTGGCTTTGTTGCCGTCCGGCTCATCGCTGGTCGCCAATTCGATGCTGGTGAAGCAATTTGTTTTCGCCAAGGCTATCGTCGCCGCGCCGCCATCGCTCGCGCCGACGTTTTTCCAGATGGACATCATTCACGCGCTGTCCCCCAAAATGCTGCCGTTCGTTTTTGTGTTTCTGTTCATGTTTGTGTTTGACGCCATCGGAACGCTGATCGGCGTTTGCGAACAGGCCGGGTTCATGCGAGACAACAAACTGCCGCGCGCGAAACAGGCGATGGTGTCCGACGCCGTCGGCACGGTGGCCGGTGCGGCGCTGGGCACCAGCACGGTCACGAGCTTCGTCGAAAGCGCGGCGGGCGTGGAACAGGGCGGACGCACCGGGCTGACCGGCCTGGTCGTGGCGGCGCTGTTTTTGCTGGCGCTGTTTTTCAGCCCGCTGATTGCCATGGTCGGCAGCTACCCGCCCATCACCGCGCCCGCCCTAGTCATTGTCGGCGCGATGATGGCGCAAAATGCCGCCAGGATTGACTGGAAAGATTACACGGAATCCGTGCCCGCGTTCCTGGTGATGATTGGCATTCCGCTGTCGTATTCGATTGCCGACGGCCTCGCGCTGGGCTTCATCAGCTACCCGGTCATCAAACTTTTCAGCGGACGCGGTCGCGAAGCAAGCTGGCCGACCTGCCTTCTCGCCATCGTGCTCGTGTTGTATTTCATTTTCGTGCGGAGTAAAATGGGTTGAGATTTCAAAAACATATGCGGAACATCCAGCAAAAACTCCGCATCGCCCGGGGCGAACAACCGGCGGAGCTGCTCTTCAAAAACGCCCGGCTGGTGAACGTCTTGAGCGGCGAGATTCATCCCGCAAACGTGGCGGTGGATGAGGGGCGTGTCATCGGCATCGGCGATTACCGGGCGCTCCGGGTGGTTGACCTGCATGGCTCGTATCTGGCGCCAAGTTTGATTGACGGGCATTTTCACGTCGAAAGCTCGATGCTCACCGCGCCGGAATTCGCGCGGGCGGTCGTGCCGCACGGCACGGGCGCCGTGGTGATTGACCCGCACGAATACGCCAACGTGCTGGGGCTTGACGGCATCCGCTACGTTTTGGAATCCACAAAAAATCTCGCCGTGGATTTTTTCATCATGCTGCCGTCGTGCGTCCCGGCGACGCCGTTCGAGACGGCGGGCGCGAGGATCACGGCGGACGATTTAAAGTTGATGATCCATGACGAGCGCATCGCGGGCGTGGCGGAGCTGATGAATTTTCCCGGCGTTTATCTCGGCGCCAAAAACGAGCTGGCCAAGATTGACGCGGGCAAGAGCAAATGCGTGGACGGGCACGCGCCCGGCCTGCGCGGAAAAAATCTCAACGCCTACGTGCTGGCCGGCGTGCGCTCGGATCACGAGTCCACCGAGGTCGGGGAAGCAAAGGAAAAGTTGCGCCTCGGCATGCACATTCTGTTGCGCGAAGGCAGCACGGAGCGGAATCTGGCGCACCTGCTGCCGCTCATCAATTCGCACAACGCGCAAAACTGCTCCTTCGCCACCGACGACAAGCTTGCCGGCGACCTGGTGAGCGAAGGACACATTGACCATTGCGTGCGCAGGGCCATCCGGCTCGGCCTGCCGCCCATCAGCGCGCTGCAAATCGCCACCATCAACACCGCGCGCCATTACAATCTGCTCAACCTCGGCGCCATTGCGCCGCGCTTCTGGGCGGACTTCATCGTGTTCGACAGCTTGAAAAAGTTTTCCGTCCGGCAGGTCTATAAAAAGGGCGTGCTGGTTGCCGAAGACGGGCGGTTTCTGGGCCGGATGCCGGCCAAAATCGGCCCGCCACGCGGCACCATGAATTTGCGCTACCAACCCGGCGACTTCCGCGTCCGGGCCGGCGGCGGGAAAAAAATCAAGGTCATCGAAATCGTCCCGAGGCAGGTTGTAACCCGCATCGCCATCGTCGCGCCGAAGGTTGAGGACGGAGAAGTCGTTGCAGACACGGGGCGCGACATTCTCAAGCTCGTCGTGGTGGAACGGCACCGCGCCACGGGCAACGTCGGCGTCGGCTTCGTGCGCGGTTTCAAGCTCAAGCGCGGCGCAATTGGCTCAACCGTCGCGCACGACGCGCATAACGTCGTCGTCGCCGGCACGAACGACGCGGACATGCTGTTCGCCATCCGGCAACTGGAGCGGATGCAGGGCGGGCAGGTCGCCGTGGCCAACGGCAAAATCAAAGCCGAGCTGCCTTTGCCCATCGCGGGGTTGGTCTCCGACCGGCCTTTGGAGAAAGTCATCAAAAGCATTTGGGATTTGAACGTCGCGGCCCGCGCGCTGGGCTGCGAATTGGCGGCGCCATTCATGACCCTATCGTTCTTGAGCCTTTCGCCCATTCCAGAGTTGAAGCTCACCGATCAAGGGCTGATAGACACAGTCAAAATGCAGCGCACGAATCTTTGGGTTCCGTCGTGAGAGAAATAGCGCCCGCTCGCAATTGTTCCACTCGTTTGCAAGCTGATCACGTCGCGGTGAAGGATGTCGCATTTCCCAGCCGGACCGGCATGCGTCGCCCGCCCCAATTTCCCGGAGCGCGGTCGAAGCGCCCGGCGATGGTTTGTCCGCACGCGGCGCAGCGATTGCCATCCAGATCCCATCTGCCCAACTCATACCAGTCGCGCTCGATCAACAACGCGCGGCAGTTCGGGCAGAAGGTGCTGCCGCCCTCGCAGTCTCGGACATTGCCGGTGAAAATATAGTGGAGTCCTTTGGACAAAGCGATTTCCCGCGCCCGCTTCAGCGTGGCCGGCGGCGTGGGCGGATGATCAAGCATCTGGAAATCGGGATGGAACGCGGTGAAATGCCACGGCACGTCGGTGCCAAGATTCGCGGCAACCCATTCGGTGGCCCAATGCAACTGTGCCTCGTCGTCGTTCTCGCCGGGAATGAGCAGCGAGGTGATCTCGAACCACACGTCGGTCTCGTGTTTGAGAAACTTGAGCGTCTCCAGCACGGGCGCAAGCTCGCCGAAGCACAGCTTGCGGTAGAATTTGTCGGTGAACCCCTTCAAGTCCACGTTTGCCGCGTCCATGTGCCGGTAAAATTCGGGCCGCGATTCTTCGGTCATGTAGCCCGCCGTAACTGCCACGGTTTTGATGCCGCGCGCCCGGCAGGCATCAGCCGCGTCAATCGCGTATTCGGCAAAAACCACCGGGTCGTTGTAGGTGAAGGCGACGGATTTGCAGCCAAACCGCACCGCGGCGGCGGCGATCATTTCGGGCGTGGCGGAGTCGGCAAGTTTGTCGAACTCGCGGGCCTTGCTGATGTCCCAGTTCTGGCAAAACCGGCATCCGAGGTTGCAGCCCGCGGTGCCGAAAGACAGCACGCTGGTGCCGGGATAAAAATGGTTGAGCGGTTTCTTCTCGATGGGATCAATGCAGAAGCCGCTGCTGCGGCCGTAGGTCGTGAGCGCCATCCTGTCGCCAACACGCCGGCGGACGAAACAAAAACCGCGCTGGCCTTCGGCGAGTTTGCAATTGCGCGGGCACAACCGGCACTCGATGCGTCCATCCGCCAGCAGCGTCCACCAGCGCCCCGGATGATTTGATTCAGCAATGGCGGCGTTCACGGGCGGTTTTTAATTTCATTCCTCCTCGCGGAATTTTTTCACGACAAATTTTTGGATGCGCACCGGCTCGTCCTCGCCGATGCCGCCCTTGCTCCGCGCGATCTCAAGTTGTTGCCCGACCGTTTCAACGCCTTCGACATCAGGCAGCAATACCCCGCGCCGCCCGTCGTCGGTGGAGACGACAACCCCATAATGCCGCGGATCCAATTCCGCCGTCGAGGTGGCTTCCTCCAGCGGCATGAGCACGCTGACCTCGAAGCGCAACTGCTCCAGCTCGCGCGCGCTGACCGGCTCAAAACGTCCGTCTCGGAAGGCGGCATCGCATGCGACGTGCCACGTTTCCTCGGCGGTGTTCACAAACTGCGGCGCCAGCGTCCCGACGCACCCGCGCAACTGCCGGCGCAGGCCGCGAATGGTCACGAATACGGCGTGCCGCTCGCCCAAAATGCCAGGTGCGGCGATGTCCGGTTCCACGGAATCACCGCGGAACGCGGCTTCAATCGAGCGGCGGGCAATCTGCGGAAGCATCTTTCCGGTTTCGGCGGCATCGTTTTCGCGGGTGCCGGTATCGTGGACGCTGGCCAATGCGCTCTCCGGAGGCGCTTGATGCAGGATCGCGACGCCGTAACCGACGCCGAAAGGTCCCTCGTAATTTAACACCTCGTGGCCGGCGGAGTTCCAGTTGACTGCCGATGCCGCCACCAGCGTGGAGTCCACCGCGTCTTCCGCCGCCAAGTCCTGCAAATTAGGATCGAAGCCGGGCAGCTTGCGGTAATCCCCGGCTCGCAAACACGCAATGAATGCGGAATCAAACTCCTTCGCGCGCGGATGAAAACCGGCCGGCGCGCCCGGCTGCAGGCGATGGCTCATGTCGCCGCTGGCCACCACGGCGACGCGCCGGCCCGCGCGTCGCGACGCGGCGGCGATGGCCTCGCCCAATTCCGTCAAGCCGGGTTCGCCCGGGAAGTTGAGGCCGATCACAACCGCCGGCCCGCGCCAGCCGGCATCGGCCAGATGCCACAACGGCACGACCGCGCCGTGATCCAGCTCCGCGTCGCGCAGCCGCCAGATTTCCACACCGCGCGACCCGGCCTCTTCAGCAATCATCCCGGCGATCGTTTCATCCGCGGGCAAATCCACAGCCGCCGCCGGCGCGCCGAACTGCGCCAGCGAGCCGCTTACTCGCTCGCCCGCCCAAATCGCAAACGCTCCCTGGCGGCGCGGCGTGTGTGGCGAAATGAGAACAATCGTCTCCGGCCCGGCCTTGACGACCCGCCGGGCTGCCTCGGCCATCGCGCCAACCGATGCGGCGGCCTGATTGCCGCGCCTTCCGCCAACCGCCGGCACCAGCACCGGCGCGTGCGGCATCAACGCCGCGGAGATGACTTGTCCATCGGACTCGTTCATATTTAGTGGTGATTGTTCCGGATGACCCGGACCCGAACCGGAGCCAGCCCGGACCACATTCCCACTGCGCTGGAATCTACACCCAAGTCATGTTTGGCGAAAGTGCCCGTGCGAGAAATCGCGCACGCCTTCACATCCGATAAGCCTGTTCCGTCCGCCACTCATAATGCCGCGTTCGCAACTCCCGGATCAACTTCCGCTCCCACTCCGGCCCGCCCAAATCCGTCGCCGCCAACGGCGGCTCCTTCCCCCGCACACAGGGCGTCCCCCGCTGGCT
>JBEKRA010000084.1:0-8375 GCA_049519195.1 Verrucomicrobiota bacterium | reverse complement strand
CAGATGCAGCAACCGATCGAGAGTTCAGACCGTGAGCACGCCGCCAGAGCCATTCGAGCTATCGAGTTGATCCAGTCCGGCGAGGACAGCAATGCGGTTCAGTTGCTTTCCCGACCGATAGTAGATTATTATCATTTCCACGCCGGTCTGACGCACAACGACGAGCGCACAAGAGATTTGATGGCGATGATAGAGCGGCTCGCCAGCACAAACACACTGATAGCTGATGAGATTCATGCCAAGATTCAGTAAGATTGACCAGTGGCCTGATATGAGGACAGGCTGCAACTTCGCTTGCCCCGTCGTTGATTGACGGATTGTCCGTTCAGGCGGCTGTTCAGCCCGGGTTATTGAGCAGGCGCACTTCGCGTTGCGTTGGCGGCGCGGAGTTGTTCCGCCACGGCCTGATTGATTTCCGCCTGCGCCAGGACAAAATCGTCCACCTTCACCCACGGCTTGACGGCGATGTTGATGGAGGAATCCGCCAGCATGGTGACGCCGACGATGGCCACGGGTTCCTTGAGCACTTTCGGATTGGCGGCAAGCACACGACGGACGACTGCCGTGGCGTTGTTCAGGTCCGTCCCGTAGGCCACGCCCACGGAAAGGTCAAGCTGCCGGATGCTGCCGTAGTTGTGCAGGATGTCGCCGATGATTTTGCGGTTGGGGATGACGACGCGCGACATGTCGGTGTGCAGGAGGGTGGTGGAAAAAAGTTCGATGGTCTTCACCTGCCCCTGCACGCCGGCGATTTCAATCCATTCGCCCACGCGGAACGGCTTGGTGAAAATGATGGTGAGGCCGGCGACGAGGTTGCCGAGGACGCCCTGCAGCGCGAGGCCGACGCCCACGCCCGCCACACCCAAACCGGCGATCAGCGCCGTCACGTCCATGCCCGCCGTGCCGAGCGCGACGACCAGCGCCATGGCAAAAATGAGCAGCCTCACGATGCGCACCAGCAACGTCCGCATTGGCGCCTCCATCGCCTTGTGCGTCAGCCAGCGGTCAATCAATTTGCCGACCCAGCGCGCGGCGATAAAACCGATCACCACCACGACCGCCGCCGAAAGCAACGCGCCGCTGTGGCTGATGACGTATTCGATGAGTTTGTCCTTCCAAGCCGAAATGTGGTCGGCGGCGCCAGCCTGGCTGTCAGCGGTGGCTGCCGCAAAAAACGGCATGGCAGCAAAACTCATGATGGATTCAACGGGTTTGTCCTGCCACATCGCAATTTCTTCGGGTGAATTGTTCTGGTTGTTCATGTGTGCCTTAAGTCGGACATTGATTAGAAATTCCGGCGCGCTTCGTCAACATCAGAATGGTTGACGCGGGCATAATTTTTGCCAAGCTGCCGGTGTAACATGACAAAGAAAACCCGCAACTGGCTCATCGCGCTGTTCATCCTGGCATTTCCATTCGTCCTGATTTTCGGTTTTCTGGTTTTCATGGATGGATCGCTGCCGCCGGTTGCGCCCCTGCCCAATCCGAATGGGTATGAGGATTTCATTAAAGCTGGAAAAATACTCACGGCAAAGGAAGACGATTATTACCAAACAAACGAAGCCAATGAGCGAAGGGTGGTTGCTGAAAACGCGCAAGGCCTTTCACTCGCGCGCGAGGGTTTGTTCAAAGAATGCCGGGTAACCGTTCAATTTAATTCAGCCTATGCCAACAATCATATTCCTGACTTGGTTGCCGTCAAAAAATTGGCCATAACATTTGCGAGTGAGGGGAAAGTAGCTGAAATGGAAAATCGGCCAAATGACGCAGTCAGATCCTATTTGGATGCGATTCATTTGGGCAATGAATCGGCGCGCGGCGGGATTTTGATTGATCAACTCGTTGGCACAGCCATTGAGGCCGTTGGCACAAGTTGTTTGCAAAAAATTGTCAACCAGCTTGACGCAAAAACCTGTCGTGAAACTACCACAGCATTGGAAGTCCTCGATACTCAAAGACAAACTTGGAACGATGTCATACAACAGGAAAATGCTTGGTCGCGTCGGACATTTATGGGTTTAAGATACAGACTCTTGCTTTTGTATTCGGGCCGTTCGCTCAAACAGGATCAAGAAAAGGCACAACAACATTTCATAAATCAGCAAGCCAAGACACGCCAATTAATACTTGCCCTTGCCGCTCGTGCTTATGAATTGGACAAAGGCCATCCGCCCGCCAGCGCCGCCGATTTGGTGCCGGAATATCTCAAAGCCGTTCCGCAAGACCCGGTCACCGGCACGAACATGGTTTATCCGCCATAATATTTCGGAGGGACGAGTTACACGAGTCCCCATTCGGATTTGAAGTTGGGGACTCGTGTAACTCGTCCCTCCGAAAATGGGATTTATTCACCCCGATAAACCGCCCGCGCAGTGCAGGTCTCGGCCACGACAACTTCCTTGAGCAGCGGTAGTTTCGGCTTCAACCGTTTCCAAATCCAGACGGCCACTTCCTCGCTCGTCGGATTTTTCAAGCCGGGAATTTCGTTGAGATACCGGTGGTCGAGCTTCGCCCAAATGGGTTTGAACGCTGCTGTGATGTCGGCGTAATCCATCAGCCAGCCAAGTTTCGGGTCGCACTCGCCCGCCACGACGATTTCCACCTTGAAGCTGTGGCCGTGCAGCCGCCGGCATTTGTGCGTCTTCGGCAACAACGGCAGCAGATGCGCCGCCTCAAATTGAAATGTCTTTCGCAGTTCCATTTTCATAAAGTCAAATTCTTAACGCAGAGACGCGGAGAACGCGGAGAAACGCAAAGTAACACTTTTATCTCCGCGCCTCTTTGCGTCCTTTGCGTCTCTGCGTTAAAATTCATTGTTCAAAGTCCGTCCACGTCACCAAATCGCCGAGCGCCGGCCGGCCGTCGTGCCGCCACGTCAGCGGCGGATTTTGCATCTGGCCGAGCGGGCAGACGCGCGTTGCGCCCCAGCGCGCCAGTTGCATGGCGATTTCATCTGTTTTTTCCTCCGGCGCGGCGAGGCCGACCGTGGAAACTTTTCCACGAATTTCATCCGCCCCTTGCAGCGCCGCCGTCAAATCCGACACGGCCTTAACGTAAATAAACCGGTTCAGACACGACATTTGAAACCGGGTGTCGGCCTCATAAACCACCGTCCAGGCGGTGGAGTTTTTGCTGCACCAATGCTGCGTCGTCTCCGGCGAATGGGCGGCGCGCACCTCGTAAATCCCGCGGCGCGACGCGATGGCCGCCGCGTGTTCCGCCGCCAGCTCGCCGCGCGGCTCGGTTTGCTCGCGCCGTTCCAGCTCGTCCGCGAGCAGTTCAGCGACTTTGTCCGGCGACACTTCGCCGCCGGCTTCAACGTAAATGACGTGCGGCGAAAGGCAGCCGAGCTGGTTCCACGCCACCACGTCGTCCGCCGCCGCCGCGACAATTTTTTTTGCGCGCGAGCCGTGCAAAACCTCACGCGCTACAAAACCAAAGCTCACGCGATGACCGTAACCGAGAAAGCGGGTCTTGATTAGCAGTTGCGCGCGGATCGCCGCGAGCGTTTCGTCGCCGCCGGTCGCTGTCACGCAATCGGCTTCGGCGAACAGAGCGCTTTCCAAAACCGCGTTGCCGCCGCGCCATTCGGCAATTTCGAGGCAGGCGCCAAGTTTCGGAGCGGCGTCGTAAATGGAATGTGCGAACATTCGCGGGAGAAACGACGAGCCGCTGGCGCATTTGACAAACTGGGCCGAGCGCGTGAGCAAGCCAAAAATAATGCTGGTGAGGGTGGGATTCGGAATGTTGCCGGCGGCGATGTGGACGAGAAATTCCGGGCCAGTCGCAATCGCGCTGCGGTTTAATTTTTCCCCGGCGCTGGTGGCGACAAACTTGTCGAGCCGATGCGCGTGGCCGAATTCCTGTTGCAGCAACGAGTGAAAATTGTCGCGCGTGAGCTGCCGGAAATAATTGTTCAGGCCTTTCTCCAAAGTCGCGCGGGAGAAACCGGTCTTCTCCGGCCCCAGCTCCAGCGCGAGCTTGCGGAAGGAATTGTCCGGTTCCATCCAGCCCTCCGCCACCTCGCTCAACAGCTTCACCAAACCGTCGGTTGAACGCGCTGCGAGGTAATGTTCGCGGTTTCGTTTCAGCGTCTGGCACGCCTCCGTGATCATCGCCGGCGACAGCGTCGCTTCCGGCGGCAGATCGGCCAGAAAATAATTGGGCAAATTCATTTCAAATCATCCGCTAATTACGCGAATTTTCGCCAATTTGTTTTATTCGCGGTAATTCGCGAAATTCGCGGATAAAATTTCATGCGGTCATCAGAGAACAGCCGCGCGGTTCGGCCAGTTGCGCGCGGCCAATTAATTCAAATCCTTCGTCGCGGCGGATTCCAAAATCCTCCGTCTGGATGGCGGCGACGGAAAAGACATTCGCCAGATCGAACACGCGAATCAATCCCGTTTCGCCGTCCGCCACCTCGCGTCCGGTTTCCGGCGAAATGATTTGCACGCGCGCCCAGGGTGGGAAATGAAAGCCTGGGAGCGCCGGCATCTTGCCGGCGAGTTCCTTTGCGTTAGCAGAAACTCGCCAGCGAGACGCCGGCGCTCCCAGGGCATACGCTTGTGAACTCAATTCGCTCATGCCGTATTCGCAGATGATATTTTCGGGAGTAATGCCGAGGCGTTCAGAAAGTAGCGCGTGCAATTCCGATTTTGGCATGGAACGCGAACGGTTTTTGTAGCCGCCGGTTTCCATCACGCGCGAACCGGCGGGAAGCCCGATCCGCAGGTCTCGCTCCACCAAATAATCCAACAAATAAACGAAGGAGAAAGCGGTGCCCAAGAGAATCTGCGGCGTAGCGGCGTCTCGGCAGAGCGCCGCACCTCTCGCGTTTGGAAAATTGCGGCGCTCTCCCGAGTCGCCGCTACGCTGAATCACGGCAAGCGTGGCGTCCAAATCCAAAATCCAGGAGCCGTCCGCCGCCAGCTTGCCGGGAAATTCAGCCCGGCTCGCGGGGATGCTCGCCCCACCGAGGTTTCGCCGGACGGTTTCAAACATGTGGACGAGGGACGAGTGCGGCGCTTGCGCTGGAGGCGGCGTGAGAATGAGTAACGGAGCGCGGACAGATTGTCCGCGTGTTCCTTCTTTGCAACTCGCGGACAAGCTGTCCGCGCTCCACAAAAGATGTGTTTCAAACCAAGCCCACAGCGACGCTTCATAAACCGCCAGCGATTCGGCGTTGTGAAAATGCCGGCTGGGCTTCTGCCCTGTCGTGCCGCTGGAATGAAAAACGGCGGCGCGTTCTTCCGGCGGAATGCAGGAAAGTTCCAGTTCCTTGAACGCCTCCGTCGGCACGGCTGGGATTTGCGTCCAGTGTTCGACGACCTGCGGCGTGCGTCCGCGCGCCCTGCAAATTTTCCGGTAGGCGGCGTTGTTTTCGAATTGAAGCGCGAAAAGTTCAAGCGCGAGCGCGTCAAACTTTCGGAGGGGCGAGTTCCACGAGTCCCCATCCCGGATTTTCAAGTCAGGGTCTCGTGGAACCCGGCCCTCCGAAAGGATGCCATCGCGCAGTCGCCCGGCGAAGCTGGAAAGTTCTTTGTTCATGCGGTGTTTGTTCACGGCTGGTTTTCCGCGACAGCCGAATTTGGATTTTATCTGACATTCCTGTTGCCGCAAGCATGGATTTATGACTTGCTCATTGCAGTTATTCCAATCATTAACCGTCATGCAAAAGGCTTTGTTCAGATACTGGATTATCCTCTGGCTGGTGGCTGCATGCCTCTTTTTATATCCAATCAACACTTTCCTGCTTCGAGTCGGACTGCTTCTTTCGTGGCTTGGCGTTTGGGCTGGGTGCTTTGTTTTTGGCCGACGCCAGAAGATTTTATGCTCGGCACTATTGGTGGCCCCGCTGCTGGTTGTCGCTTTCTTGATTTGTCCTGGTAGAGCTTATGATCGGCTGCAACTCCGGGATGCTTATGTCCACACTCTGCGGTCATATGAGGGAACGAGATACATCTGGGGCGGCGAAAACAGGTTCGGCATTGATTGCTCCGGCTTGGTTCGCGCAGGATTGATCAAGTCAAGCTTTCGAGAAGCTCTTCGGACATTCAATCCCAGATTGGCACGGTTCGCCTTGTCCTTGTGGTGGCATGATGCTTCCGCAGAAGCGCTGGGGCAGGAATATCGCCACCAAACGAAACACTTGATCGCGGCAGCCAACCTCAACGAACTGGATCAAAATAAAATCATGCCCGGTGACATCGCTGTAACCGTCAGCGGAGTCCATGTGATGGCATATTTAGGCAATAGCCAATGGATTGAAGCTGATCCCGATCTTCGAAAAGTTGTGATTGTCCAAACCCCTGAAAGAGAAAATCCATGGTTTCAAGAAACGTTCAAAATTCTCCGTTGGCGTGAGTTGGACATGGAATAAGCCCCCGCAGGATTGCCATTGCCGCATTTGTCGGCCAAACTGTCGTTTCGATGAACAAACGGTTTTACATCACCACCGCGATTGATTACGTCAACGGCCAGCCGCATCTCGGCCATGCCTACGAGAAAATCGTGGCGGACGTGATTGCCAGGGCGCACCGCAGTCTGGGACAGGAGGTTTTTTTCCTGACCGGCCTCGACGAGCACGGCCAGAAGGTCCAGCAGGCCGACATCGCCGACGGCAAGACTCCGCAAGCCTATTGCGACGCGCTCGCCGCCGACTGGCAGGCCTTTGCGAAAAAGCTGGAGCTGACCAACGACGATTTTGTCCGCACCACGCAGCCACGCCACAAGGAATTCGTGCAGGCCACGCTCGCGAAGCTCAACGACGCCGGCCATTTCTACAAGGCGACCTACACGGGCTTTTATTCGGCGAAGGAGGAAACGTTTCTCACGGAGAAAGACCGCCTGCCCAACGGCACGTTTGACGCGAGCTACGGCGAGGTGGTCGAGTTGAAGGAGGACAATTATTATTTCAAGCTCGGCGCGCACCAGCAATGGCTGATTAATTACATCGAGGCGAACCCGGATTTCATCGCGCCTTCATATCGCCGCAACGAAGTGCTGGGCTTTCTCAAAAACAACACGCTGGAAGATTTGTGCATCACGCGCCCGGCGGCGCGGCTGAACTGGGGCATTCCCCTGCCCTTCGACAAGGATTTCGTCACCTACGTCTGGTTCGACGCGCTGGTGAATTACGCGAGCATCGCCGCCGCTTACGGCGATCCTGTGTTTGGCCCTCAACTCGAAACTCTCAACTCTCAACTGTCTTTGTGGCCGGCGGACATCCAAGTCATCGGCAAGGACATCGTAAAATTTCACGCGGTTTATTGGCCGATCATGCTCAAGGCGATGGGGCTGCCGCTGCCGAAACAAATTTTGGTTCACGGCTGGTGGCAAAAGGACGGCGCGAAAATCAGCAAGAGCACCGGCAACGTCATTGACCCGATTGCGGTCATCAACGAATGGGGGCTGGACGCCTTCCGCTTTTACGTGTTGCGCGAGCTGGACATCGGCCCGGACGGCAACTGGACCGACGCCGGATTCAAATCGCGTTACCAGGCCGAGCTGGCCAACGGCCTCGGCAATCTCGTCAACCGCTCGCTCTCGATGCTCAAGCGTTACCGCAACGGCGTCGTGCCGGCGAAACACGATGAACTCGCCGCCGCCGCCGCGAAAGCGTCCGACGAAACCCGCGCGTTGCTGAAACAAAACCAGCTTCAAGCCGCGCTGCAAAGCATCTGGGGACTCGTCACCCGCGCGAACCAATACGTGGACCAGACCGCGCCGTTCAAACTCGCCAAGGACCCGGCGCAAGCAAAGCGGCTCGACGAGGTGCTTTACAATCTGACCGAGACATGCCGCGTGCTGGCGGTTTTGCTCCAGCCGTTTCTGCCCGGCACCGCCGCGAAGATTTACGCGCAACTTGGCTTGAATGAAACGTCGGACAAACTGGACGACGCGACGTGGGGCGGCTTGCCCGCCGGCCACAAAATCGGCGAACCCGCACCCTTGTTCCCGCGCAAGGATGTTTGATCCGGTAGGGCTGCGTTGCCGCGCAGCCCAAACTATTAATGGGCGGCGCGGCAGCACCGCCCTACCAGGCCAAACGCCATTTGCGCTTCGGCGCTGTTTGATCGCACAAACAGCGCGGAAATTTATTTCAAAAAGTCGCGAATGGAATGACCCGAAGCTGCCGCCAATCTGACCAAAGACATCGGAATGCCGGCGTAACTGTTTCAGTGCTTGGAACCCCTTTACTTCAGGTTCCATCTGCTTACTACCGATGAAAGTTTGCTATAACTGACCAACAGATAAGTGGGAGCAGGACAAGCCAAAAAAATAAAAAGCCGATTAGGAATTTAATTCTCTGTAGCTCATTGATTATGTCAGTGAGAGGTGTCAGATTGTCCGAGGGGTCTACTACAATGGTC
>JBEKRA010000083.1:0-8032 GCA_049519195.1 Verrucomicrobiota bacterium | reverse complement strand
GTGGCCAATCCCAGCCTGTTGCTCCTCATGCCGGCTTACAACGAGGAGCGCCGCATCGAACCGGTGCTGCGCGACTACGCGCAGTTCTTTGGCGCGCATTATTCAGGCAAGTTCCAGATCGTCGTCGTGCTCAACGGCTGCACGGACAACACGTCCGGGGTCGTCCAGAGAGTCGCGGCGGAATTTCCTGCGGTTCGCGCGTTGGAATTCAAGGAACCCATCCACAAGGGCGGTGCGCTCATTGAGGGATTGAAACTGTCGTCGCACGCGGATTTCATCGGCTACACGGACGCCGACGGCGCAACGCCGCCGCGCGCGTTTCTGGAATTGGTGCGCCACATGGACAACGCCGATTGCGTCGTCGGCTCGCGCTGGCTGGCGGATTCGGTTTTGCATCAGGAGCAGACGACCACGCGGAAATTCTTCAGCCGCGTTTTTCATTTCATCGTGCAATTGCTGTTCCGGCTGAACATCCACGACACGCAGTGCGGCGCGAAGGTGATGAGGTGCGAAGTGGTCGAAAAAATCCATGACAAACTGCGCATCGCGGACATGGCGTTCGACATCAATTTGCTCGTCGCCATCAAATACGCCGGCTACCGCATCCGCGAGGTGCCGACGGAATGGACGGACAAGGCCGGATCGAAGGTCACTTCCTCGCTGTTTCGCTCGTCGCTTGCGATGCTGCTTTCCGTCATCCGCGTCCGGCTGATTTACTGGCCGCGCATTTACAAGTTCCTGCGCCCGTTGCGCCCGCTCGAAGGGTGGATTTACAAAAAATTGCGCGCGCCGCAGCCGCTGCCGGGACCGGATTCAAAAAGCAAGGATGGAAAATAGAGAATGGAGAACGGAAAAAACCGCGCCATCTTCCATCTTCAATTTTCCATTTTCGCCCTGCCATTCCCGCCCCAGGCGAACAGCGCGCACACGGCCAGCAGCAGCAGGTTGAAGGCGCCAAGCGTCTGGATCATCATCCGGAATCCCGCCTGCACGTCCGGCAGATTCCCCGCGCGGTGTCCGACCAGCGCCAGCGCCACGCCGTAGCCAACGGCCAGCGCCACCAGCACCGGCACGATGCGGAACCGCGAGCGCGCCAGCAAATCGTTCACCAGCACGTTCGCCAGCGTCAGCGGCACCATCGCCCACGCATACCACGGCAGCACCGATGACGCGACCGCGACGTAGGAGCCTTTGTAAATCAGCTTCACGACCCACGGCCCCAGCACGGTCAGCCCCGTCGCGCCGCCAACCGCCAGGACCGCCGTGCCGAGCAGCACCAGGCCAAGCAGGTTGCTTTTTTCGGAACGCGCCTCGCTGTGGACGATTTTCGGAAACATCACCGTGGCCAGCGGCATCACGACCCACATCAAAGCCCGCGACAGCGTTCCCGCGCCCACGTAAAACGCCGTCTGGTCGGCGGGGAAATTCGCCTGCGCAAACATCGTGTCCGCCGTGAGGAAAAATTGGACCGCCGCGAATCCCAGCATCAGCGGCACGATTTGCGCCAGCAGGCTGCGCCAGTCAAACGGCTGCGCGCGCAACGCCCACAGCCCGCGCGACTGCCAGATGCAAATCCCCGCCGCCGCGCCCAGCCCCAGGCAAACGCCCGTGAACATCCCCGCCGCGAAACCGCCAAACACCAGCACCGCGATGGCCGCGATGCCAATCCGGCCGATGGAATTGATGATGTTCTGCCAGCCGAGCCAGAAAAAATTCTGCTGCCCCTGCATCACGCCAGAAAACATCGGCAGCCACAGCGAGAACAAAATCGTCGGCAGCACCAGCCACAGCGCGGCGGGATTTTTAATCTGCCAGTGCGTCAAAATGCCGGCCTGCCAGAACAGCGCCGCGCCGGCCGCGGCCAGCCACAGGACAAAAGTTCCGATCCACGCCAGCCGGATCATCCCCGCCAGCTCGCGTTCGCGGCCCGTCGCCAGCGCCCGCGCCGTCTGCTGCGCGAACACCATTTGCAGCGGCATGTTCGGCACGAACATCGCCACCGCCAGCAGCACGCCAAACACGCTGTATTCGCTTTCGGGAATTCTTTTGTTCAGCAGATGCACCGCCCACATCAGCGCGCCGCCGCCGACATTCGCGATCATCAGCCAGCCGCTCTGGCGGAAAAACGCCGCGTGATGCGAGGCCTGGGCCGCCGGATTTGTTTCAATTTCTTCTGCCACCATGAGCGGGCAAAGCTTGCCGGTTGCGCTCCATCGAGAAAAGGCAAATTGCTCAAAACGAGCGGTGGTTTTGCGCTTGACGCATTGCGGCCAAAAACTTATTCTCTCCAATTGAGAATGGTAAAGTCTGCTGGTTCGGCCAGCGCGCGAAAGTCGGAGATGATTATCTTCCGGCTTTTTTATTCGCCGGAGCCGGGCGCGGACGACGTTTTCAGCCTATGAACGCAGACTTTTTGGCAGTCCTGGAATTCTGGGAGCGCGAAAAGGGCATCAATCGTGATGTCCTCGTCGGCGCCGTCCAGGAGGCGTTGCTGTCCGCCGCCAAAAAGGCCGTCGGCCCGGCGCGCGAGCTGCGCGTGGACATTGACCAGAAAAACGGCGACATCAAGGCGTTCGCCAAGCTCATCGTTTCCGAAAAGGTCATCTCCATTCACGACCAGATTTCCGTCTTCGACGCGCGCCGCATCAAGCCGGACGCGAAGATCGGCGACGAACTTGAAAAGGAAGTCACGCCCACCGGCTTTGGCCGCATCGCCTCGCAATACGCCAAGCAGGCGCTCATGATGAAAATCCGGCAGGCGGAGAAGGCGCTGATTTTCACGGAATTCAAGGACCGCGTCGGTGACATCGTCAGTGGCACGGTGCGGCGGTTCGAGCGTTCGGATGTGATTTTGGATTTGGGCAAATACGAGGCGTTGCTGCCGAACCGCGAGCGCGTGCCCACCGAGGAATACCAGGTCGGCGAACGCATCCGCTGTTTCGTCAAGGCCGTGCAGGAAGGCGCGCACGGGCCGGAAATCATTTTGTCCCGCGCAGATCCGCGGTTCATCATCAAGCTGTTCCAGCTCGAGGTTTCGGAAATCAACGACGGCACGATTGAAATCAAGGGCATCGCCCGCGAGCCGGGTTTCCGCACCAAGATGGCGGTTTATTCCCGCGACCCGAAAGTTGACCCCGTCGGCGCGTGCGTCGGGATGCGCGGCCAGCGCGTGAAAAACATCGTCCGCGAACTGAACAACGAGAAGGTGGACGTGATTCCGTGGTCGCCCGACATCAAGCAGTTTGTCACGAAGGCGCTCGAACCGGCCAAGTTGAAGAGCATTGAAATAGACGAGGCCGGCAAGCGTTTGAAAATTTTGGTCAGCGAGGATCAGCTTTCGCTCGCCATCGGCAAACGCGGCCAAAACGCGCGGCTGACGTCGAAGCTGGTCGGCTGGGAAGTGGACATTGACGCCGAACAGGTTGTCACCAAGGGTTTCGAGGAAAAGGTCGCGGAAGCCGTGGAGCATCTGGCGGCCATTCCAGGCATTTCACGCGAGCAGGCCGACGCGCTGGTTCATGCCGGCCTGACGCGGCTGGAGGATCTGCTGTCGGCGGAGGAAGGCGATCTGGGCAGCGTGCCGCAAATCGGCGAAAAGGCGGCGGAGATTCTAAAGGCGGCGCGCGAGGAAGTGCAACGCCGGAAAATTGACCTCGGCGGTGACGATGCAGCCGCAGTGGTTGCTTGATGAATGATTTATGACGCGGACCGGAACAACTTTTGTTCGCGCGCTTTGAGCCATGAAGGCCAATTGCCCATTCCGGTCGGCGGCGGTGGAAATTTATGCCCGTTCGGATATACGACATTTCGAAAAAGCTCGGCCTCGAGAACAAGGAAATTCTCGCGCAGGCCAGGGCTATGGGCATTGCCGCCGCCAAAGTCCCCTCCAGCTCGCTGGATAAAATCACCGCCGAGTGGCTCGAAGAGGAGATAGTCAAGACCCATCCGGAAGTCGCCGCCCGGCTCGCGTCCAAGCTTGCGCCCGAACCGCCCAAGCCCGCGCCCGTCGAGGAAAAAATCGTCCTCATCACCGCGCCGCCGCCACCGCCCGAACCCAAGCCCGAACCGGCGATTGTTGAAACAACAACGGTGACAGCGCCGCCGCCCGCGGTTGTTGAAGAGCCGAAGCCGGCCCCGCCAATTCCGCCGCCCCCGCCACCGCCGCCGCCCAAACCGGCCGTCCCGAAAATCGGTGACAAGGTCGGGTTCATCCAGTTGCCAACACGTCCGGCAACGCGCCCCGGCGAAAAAGGCGGAGCCGCCAAACCGCCGCCGCCGCGCCCGGGCGCGCCGCAAAAATCGGACTCGCGCCGGCAATTTCAGCGCTCACGCGACGGTCGCCAGGCGCCGCAGCCCGCTCGCGAGCCGGCCAAACCCGCCGTGCCGGCGGGCCCCAGGATTAATCTGCCGGACTCCGCCGAGGTCATCATCATCAAGCCGCCGATTGTCGTGCGCGAACTCGCCGAACAGCTCAAGCAAAAGCCGTTCATCATCATCGGCGATTTGATCAAGCTGGGCGTTTTCGCCACCGTCAACCAGGCGATTGACGAAAAAATCGCCCAGCAGCTTTGCGCGAAATACGGCTTCAAGTTTGAAGTGGAAAAGCGGGCGAAGTGCGAAGGCGTCGTCCACGCGGTCGAGAAAAAAATCGAACTCGACGTTGACGACAAGCCGGAAGATCTCAAGCCGCGCGCGCCGGTCGTCACCATCATGGGCCACGTTGACCACGGTAAAACCTCGCTGCTCGATGTCATCCGCAAATCGGATGTCGCGGCGGGCGAAGCCGGCGGCATCACGCAGCACATCGGCGCCTACACGATTTCTGTGCCGCGCCCGGAACGTAAAAAGGAGCTGGCGCAAATCACCTTTCTCGACACGCCCGGCCATGCGGCGTTCAGCTCCATGCGCGCCCGCGGCGCGAACGTCACCGACATCGTCGTGCTTGTCGTCGCCGCGAACGACGGTGTCATGCCGCAGACCATTGAAGCGTTGAACCACGCCAAAGCCGCGAAAGTTCCCATTCTCGTCGCCGTCAACAAAATGGATCATCCGAACGCGAACCCGTTGAAGGTCCGCCAGCAATTGCAGGACAAGGGACTCGTGCCGGATGACTGGGGCGGCGACACGATTTTCGTGGACGTTTCCGCGCTGACCAAGCAGGGCGTGGACAAGCTGCTCGAAATGATTTTGCTCCAGGCCGAACTGCTCGAACTCAAGGCGAACCCCGACCGCCGCGCGAAGGGCAACGTCATCGAATCCGGTGTCGAACCGGGCGGCCCCACGGCGACGGTTTTGGTCCGCAAAGGCACGCTGCGCGTCAGCGACATCATTTTGTGCGGTGAATTTTACGGCCGCGTCCGCGCGCTCATCAGCGAGGATGGCAAGCGGCTCAAGGAGGCCGGGCCGTCTGTCGCGGTGAAGGTGCTTGGCCTGAACGGCGTGCCGGACGCCGGTTTGGAATTCAGCGTGGTTGAGGACGAAAAGGCGGCGCGCGACCTGGCCGAACAGCGCGCGATGAAGGCGAAAAGCCAGGACCTGGAAAACCGCTCCAAGGTCACGCTCGAAAATCTGTTCGCGTCGCTCGAAGCGGCGCAAAGCAAGGGACTCAAGGTTGTCGTCAAGGCCGACACGCAAGGCTCGGTCGAGGCCATCGTCGAGGCGCTCAAGAAAATCGAGTCGGAGAAAATTTCGCTCGAAATCATCCACAGCGACGTCGGCACCATCACCGAAAACGACGTGGCGCTGGCGTCGGCGTCCCACGCCGTCATTCTCGGATTTCACACGCGCCTGGACAGCACCGCTGCCGAAAAGGCGAAACACGAAGGCGTGCAGATCAAGCTTTATGCAATCATTTACGAGTTGATTGACCAGGTGAAGGACTCGATGGCCGGGTTGCTTGAACCGGACATCAAGGAAGTTGTCGTCGGCTCCGCGGAAGTTCGGCAGATTTTCGAGTTGTCCAAGGGCGCGCCGGTCGCCGGCTGCATGGTCTCCAGCGGCCGCATCGTCAAGGGCAAGGTGCGCGTGCGCCGGCGCAAAGACGTGATTTACGAGGGAATTCTGCAATCGCTGCGCCGGTTCCAAGACGAGGTCAACGAGGTCCGCGCCGGTATGGAATGCGGCATCCGCATCGAGGGCTACAGCGAATTCCAGGTCGGCGACGCGATTGAATGTTACACGATTGAAAAAGTTGCGGCGAAATTGTGAATGAAATAAAAACGGCCGATTACGATTACGATTAGGAGCAAGATTAAGAATTCAAACCGCCGTCGTAATCATAATCTTGATCGAAAATGAACAATCTGCGGCATGAACGGGTGCGCGAACTGTTGAAGCGCGAAATCGGCGAGGCTGTCCGCCGCGAATTTCACGTCAACGAATGCGGCTTGATTTCCGTCAATGACGTGGACGTGGCCGGCGACCTCAAGTCCGCCGTCGTCTTCATCAGCATCTTCGGCAACGCCGAGCAGCAGAAGCGCGGCATCCAGATGCTCAACGAGCACCGCATCCGCATCCAGGGACTTGTCGGCAAGTCAGTCGTCTTGAAATTCACGCCGACGCTGAAATTTGTCTTCGACGATTCCATCGTGCGCGGCAACAAGGTGCTGCAAATCATCGAGGAGCTGGAAAAATCCGCGCCAGTCGCGGAAAATCCGGAAGAATGAATGACATACGCCATCGTCCGGGAGCGCCGGCGTATCGCCGGCAAGTTTCTCCGTCCGGCAAAATGCGGCACGCCGGCGGGACGCCGGCGCTCCCGGGAATGGAGAATCATCGCCGATGAAAAGCTACCCCAAAGTCATTGACCGGATTCTCGAAGCCATCCGCGAGAGCAAGACCGTCTGCATTGTCGGCCACGTCCGGCCCGACGGCGATTGCATCGGCTCGCAACTCGGCCTCGCGCTGGCGCTGCAAAATGAGGGCAAAAAAGTCTGTTGCTGGAACGAGGACGTGGTCCCGCAGAAATACAAATTCCTCAACGCCGACGGGTTGTTCCAACAGCCGAAGCGCGGCCAGAAATTCGATTGTGTCATCGTCGCGGATTGCGCGAGCATTGAGCGCCTCGGCAGGGCCGGCGAGTGCATCGCCGACCGGAAAACTTTCATCAACATTGACCATCACGAAAGCAACACGCGCTACGCCGACATCAACTGGGTCTCCGCCCGCGAACCTTCGACCGGCGAACTGGTCTACCGGCTGCTCAAGGCCGCGCGCTGGCCGATTACCAAGCCGATTGCCGACTGCCTTTTCACCGCCATTTCCACCGACACCGGCTCGTTTCGCTACCCGAGCACGCGGCCCGGCACATTTCACATCGCCGGCGAACTCGTTGGGCGCGGCGCGAACCTGGCGAAAATCTGCGACGAGGTTTATCAATCGTATCCGCTCTCCCGCGCGCGGCTGCTGAAGCACATTTACAGCCGCTTCCGCCTGACGCACGACGACCAGATCGGCTGGTTCTGGCTGAAGCAGGCCGATTTCGACCGCACCGGCGTCGAAAGCGAGGACACCGAGGGACTCATTGACCACATCCGCAACATCGAGCCGGTCGTCGTCGCCTGCGTTTTTGAAGAAATCGAACCCGGCTTGATTCGCATCAGCCTCCGCTCCAAAAGCGACAAGGTGAACGTGAACGAAATCGCCGCGCAATTCGGCGGCGGCGGCCATCCGGCGGCGGCAGGCGCGCGTATTCCGGGCAAGCCGCTTTCGGTGCAACGCAAGGTGATTACTGCCATCAAACGCGCTTTGAATTCGGCGAAATAATTTTCATGCAAGAATTTTCCCCGCTCGACGGCGCCATCCTCATTGACAAGCCTTCCGGCCCGACTTCGCACGACGTGGTGGACGTCATCCGCCGTCGGTTCGGCATCAAAAAAGTCGGCCATTGCGGCACGCTCGATCCGAATGCCACCGGCCTGCTCATCATCGTCCTCGGTCGCGGCACGAAGCTCTCCGAAAAAATGATGGGCGACGATAAGGTTTACGAGGGCACCGTCAAATTCGGCGAGGCGACCAACAGTTATGATTCCGA
>JBEKRA010000082.1:0-8051 GCA_049519195.1 Verrucomicrobiota bacterium | reverse complement strand
GCCGGTCAAGGTTTATGAAGCGGGCGGACGAGTCGGCGGTGTCATCCAATCCCTGCGCAAGGATGGTTTTCTCGCCGAGTTTGGGCCGAACACGATTCTCGAAACGTCGCCGAAAATCGCGCAACTCGTCCGCGACGCCGGGTTGGAATCGCGCCGGTTGAATTCCGATCCGAAAGCCGAGGCGCGCTACGTCGTCCGCTACCGTCGGCCCATCGCGATGCCGTCGCAGCTCGGAATCTTCACTTCGAATCTTTTGAGCACGAACGCAAAATTCGCCCTGCTGCGCGAACCGTTCGTGCCGCCGCGCCGCGATGGTCAGGAGGAGAGCATCGCGGAATTTGTCGTGCGCCGGCTGAACCGGGAATTTCTCGATCAGATGATTGACGCGCTCGTGGCTGGAATTTACGCGGGCGACCCGCACCAGCTTTCGGTGCAGCACGCCTTCCCGAGGCTCGCCGAACTTGAGGCGCGGTATGGTTCACTGATCAAAGGCCAGATTTTCGGCGCGCGTGAACGCAAAAAGCGCGGTGAAATTTCCAAGGACCGCGCGCCGAAGTTTTCCTTCGACGACGGCTTGCAGGTGTTGCCGGATACGCTGGCGGCGCAACTTGGGGATTCATTGAAGCTAAATACCTCGGTGACGGAATTGACGCAGACCGGCGATGGCTGGCGCGTGATGACGGCGAGCGGCGAAACGGAATTTGGCGCGGTGATTTATTGCGGCACGGCGCACAAGCTGGCGGATCTGGAGATTAGTGGCACAGGCTTCCAGCCTGTGTCGGCGCAAACAGGAACTCACAGCCAGGATGCCTGTGCCACTGCGCCGTTCTCCGAAATCCGCTATCCGCCGGTGGCCAGCGTGGTCTTGGGATTCCGCCGCGAGGACATCGCGCATTCGTGCCAGGGTTACGGCATGTTGATTCCGAAAATCGAGGGGTTCAAAATTCTTGGCGCGATTTTTTCGTCGGCGCTTTTTCCGAACCGCGCACCCGCCGGCCATGTTTTGTTGACGAGCTACCTAGGTGGAGCGCGGTATCCTGAACTGGCGCTGCTGCCGCCGGATCAATTGATTGAGACGACACTGACGGATTTGCGAGCGCTGCTGGGTGTAAAAGGGAAGCCCGTCTTCACGCAAACGGCGGTTTATCCGCGGGCGATTCCGCAATACAACGTCGGCTACGGCAAATACCGCCAGTTGCTCACTGACCTCGAAGCCGCCGCGCCGGGCCTGTTCTTCGCCGGGCATTACCGCGACGGCGTTTCACTGGGCGATTCGATGGTTTCGGGCGTGAACATTGCGGAGCGAGTCGCCAAACTATTTCCAAAATGAGCAAGGGGGTTTTACTCGTCAATCTCGGTTCGCCGGATTCGACTTCAGTCGGCGACGTGCGGCGCTATTTGAACGAGTTCTTGATGGACGGGCGCGTGATTGACACGCCGTGGCTGCTGCGCCGGCTCATCGTCGGCATGATTCTCATCAACCGGCCAAAGGAATCCGCCCGCGCCTACGAAAAAATCTGGACGAAAGAAGGTTCGCCGCTCGTTGTCACCAGCCGCCATGTCCGGGACAAATTGCAGGACCGGCTGGCTTTGCCCGTGGAACTGGCGATGCGTTATCAAAATCCGCCCATCGAAGGCGCGGTTAAAAAATTGGGCGAACGCGGCGTGGACGAACTGCTTTTGATTCCGCTGTTCCCGCACTACGCGATGTCGAGCTATGAAACCGCCGTCGTGTGCGTGAAGGAAGTCGCGGCTAAGCTCGCGCCGCGGATGCGAATCACCGTTCAGCCGCCGTATTTCGACGCGCCGGATTACATCGCTGCGCTGGTGGCAAGCGCGAAGGATTATCTGGACACCGGCTACGATCATCTGCTGTTCAGCTTTCACGGCATCCCGGAGCGGCACTTGAAAAAATCCGATCCGACCGGCTGCCATTGCCTGACCGTTCCGAATTGCTGCGACACCGCCAGCCCGGCGCACGCGAGGTGTTACCGGGCGCAATGTTTCAAAACCGTCGCCGCGTTTGTGAAACTGGCGGGCGTGCCGGAGGGAAAATTCTCGGTGTCATTTCAATCCCGGCTGGGCCGCGCCCCGTGGTTGAGACCTTATACCGATCTTGAACTGGCGGAGCTTCCGAAACGCGGCGTCCAAAAACTATTCGTGATCTGCCCGGCGTTCGTCTCGGACTGCCTGGAAACGCTGGAGGAAATCGGCATTCGCGAGCGCGAAACGTTTTTGCAGGCGGGCGGGAAGGAATTCGCGCAGATTCCGTGTTTGAACGGGCATCCGCTCTGGATTGCGGCGCTGGAAAAAATGGCGAACGGCTTTTGAAGCCGGCCGCCGGTTCACCGCTCCGATTTCTCGCGACCGGCGCGATAGCCGAATTTGAGCCTGACCGTGTCCTGCAAAAAGCCGAGGAATCCCTTTTTCTTCTTCTTCGATTCCACCATTTTGATCGGCTCGCACTTATGGCTGCACACCGGGCAAAGGAACAGCGCCTGTCCGCCCTTGATGCGCATGATGTGGACGCAACTTGAACACATCACTTCATGGCAATGGGTGCATTTGAAGGTGGCCTGCTCCTGCGAATGGCGGGGACACAACATCGCGCCGTCGGGCAAAACCACCGGCGGCTTCGGGCGCGGGCGCTCAAACTGCGGAATCGCGACATTGGCGTCGGTGTTTTCGACAAACAACTCCACGTCGCCCAAATGCACCGTCTGGCCGGGATCCAGCCACGCTTCCATGACGGGTTCGCCGTTGACAAACGTGCCGTTGGTGGAGTCGCAGTCGTGGAGGTAGACGCCGTCGGTCGTCAGCGACATCTCGCAATGCCGGGACGAAACCGTGGGGTGATCAATGCAAAACTCGCAATCGGGATCGCGGCCAATGTGATTGACGCCGAGGCGCAATTCCAGCGTCCGGTTTTCCAAACCCTCTGTTTTGATCAGTAATCTGGCCATATATTCCGATCCTTCCAACAAGGAAAAACTTAAGCTTTGTCCTGCCGATGTCGAGGGGAAAATGGATTCAGCCTTCCGGCGGCAATCAACGCAGCGGGTTTCTGGCGAAGGCAAATTCCTCAACGATTTTGCCGCGGATCAAATGCTCCTGAATGACGCGTTCCAGCACTTCCGGCGCGCACGAGTGATACCAGACGCCTTCAGGATAAACGACCGCAATCGGCCCGCGCGAGCAGACACGCAGGCAGTTGGCCTTCGTCCGATAGACCAGCGGCTCCGGTTCAACTAGGCTCAATTCCTTCAGCCGCCGTTTTAGAAATTCCCACGACGCCAGTCCTTGCTCCTTCGCGCAGCACTTCGGCTCCGCCGGGTCGGCGCACAGAAAAATGTGACGGCGGAATTTTTCGAGGCCGAGCGTTTTAACGGCGGTTTGCAGTTCCGTTTTCATAAAATCATCCTCGTTCTCCTTCTCGTCCTCGTCCTCGATTTTCAGATTTTTCGAGAACGAGGACGACGACGAGAAAGAATGGAAATCGGTTTGGCAAAATTGTTCAACGCCAAAATGCCAGTCCAATCACGCCCGCGACGGCAACGAGCGCGCCTGCCAGCGAGCGGATTCCGATTTTTTCGCCTTCGACGATGCGTGTCATCGGCAGCAAAATGACGGGCGTCATCGCCGTGATGGTCATGACAATGCCGGTGGGCGTGCGTTCGAGCGCCCATTGCACGCAGGTCACGCCGAGCGTCTGGCCGGCGAGGCTGTTGCCGATAATCCACGGCCAGATGCGCCGCCATTTTTCCCGCGAGACATGGAGCGTCTTTTCCTCGAGCACGCCGCCGTGCGCGCGCGCGGAGCGCCATTTCACCGCCAGCAGGATTATTCCGGGAATCAGCAGGCCGCCGAGCACGCGCTGGTAACCGGTCGTGCCGGGGTCGGGGTGCTCGCCCGCCGCGTGCGCGACGAAATAGGCCTTGCGGCTGCAGACCGCGCCGAGCGCGCCGCAAAACGCGGCAAACGCGCTGAAATAAATTCCGAGCCGCAACTGGCGCGGCGGAATCTTCGCGTGGTCGCCGGGCGCGAGCGCGACGGCCACGCCGGTCAGAATCACCGCGACGCAAAAAAATTGAACGCCGGTCAGCTTTGTTCCGAGCCAGAGCCATTCGATCAAAATGGCGAACGGCGGTATGAAACATTGCGTGAGAAGGGCGGTGCGGCGGCTGCCCAGCCGCGGCAGCGCCTGAAAATAGCCGGTGTCGCCGAGGCCGATGCCGAAAAATCCGCTCACGATGAAATACGGGAGCGCCGCGCCCGCGAGACCGCCGCCAAAAAGGTGCGCCCACAGCGCGAGGAAAAATAGCGCGGCGCAGATGCGCCAGAAATTCGCCTCCGCGCCGCCGATTTGCCGGGAGCTGCGGTAGCCGCAAATCGCGGAGACGGCAAACAGCAGCGCGGCTAGGAGCGCGGCGAACATCAGGAGAGCGTGCGGACGGTTTCGACGCGCGTTATGAGCCAGTCGCCGCCGATTTTCTGGAAGGTGAACTTCATTTCCTGCACGTAGATATCCTTTTCGCCGGCGGCCTGCACCTTCACCGCGACATCGGCGACGGCGGACAATTTGTCCGGGCTGACCGTGATGTTCATGTCGGGAAATTCCACCTTCAAACTGCGGACCTCCGAGCGCGCGCCCGCGGCGGCCTGCATGATTTCATCGCGCCCGGAAAAGTTGTGCCGGCCAAGCTCCGGCACATTGATGTTGATCTCGACGTTCGTGCTGAAAAATCCGGCAAGGGTTTCCGCGCGGGCCGCGATGACGAGCGGATTTTCGCCGGGTTTGAACGAGGCCTCGCTGGCGGCCTGCGCCAGCCGTTTGCGGACGATTTTTTCCGGGCCGGGAAAAAGAATTGTCCAAAGCCAGAGGCCCGCCGCGATGAGCGCGGCAAGCAGGACGAGCCGCAACACAATTTTCATAACCGCGCTTTCCCCACGATGCGCTTCCGTTCGCATGGGCCGTGCGTGTGGTTTTCCGGCGGCATGGAACGGTTGTCGCCGACGGCGTAATATTGATCCGGACCGAGCGTGACCGGCGCGCAGTTCCAGTCACAGTCCAATTCTACATAGGGTTCGTCCAGAGGCTCGCCGTTTATCAAAGCACGGCCATTGACGAAGGAGACGGTTTCGCCGGGCAGGCCGATGATGCGCTTCAGCAACATGACGTGTGGCGGTTCCAGGCGGCTGATGGCGTCGTCCGTTTCAATGAAGCGTAGGGCGACGACATCGCCGCGCTGCGGCGCGCGCCAGACGTAGGCAAGCCGGTTGACCCAGAAGACGGATTTTTCCGGACAGGCCGGCAACATGCTGATGCCGGACACCTGCACGTGGACCAGCACGATTTTGAAAATGACCACACAGACCACCACCCAGAACGCTGCGCGCAGCAGCGTCACTTTCAGGTTGCGCCCGAACACCGCGCGGCGCAGCCACGAACTGGAACCTGGATTGTTGACCGGAGTTTGAATGGGATTGACGATGGATTCAACCAGCCCGGCAGAGGCCGGTTACGTTACAATTGATCGTAATACTCGTCGGCGGCGATGCCGCCTTCACCTTCGCCCTCAACCGCCGCGCCGCCTTCGTTCAGGCCTTCGGCGTCGGCAGGCGCGACCTCCTGCCCGCCATGCTTTTTCCTGGGAACCGGCTTGATGCGATAACGTCCCAGAACGTTGCTTTCCAGGATGCCGTTCTCCTTCATCCGCAACAGAATCGGCACGGCCCAGTCGGGGTCATCGTAAAATCTCCTTTTGCTGGAGGCGCGGCGGGCGATTTCCCGCGCGCTGGTGAAATTGGCTCCCCAAGTCTTCAAAAACTGGAAAATCTCACGCTCGTCCGTGTCCATGCCAAAACCCTGACAAAAACGGACGGCAACGTCGAGCAATTAAACGGGCGTCATGGCTGCTCGAACGTGGCGAAAACGCCGGCACCGGCGACGACACGGTGATGTTTCCATTCCGCCGGGCCGGTTGCGATCAACTCGACAGGGTCAAACTTGCAAGAACATTTTTGACACGACGCGCCATTGGCTTAAACTGCGCGCCGGATTTTCTCTATGGCCACACATTATCTCGCCTGCGACCTCGGTGCCGACAGCGGCCGGCTCATGCTCGGCACACTCGACAATGGCAAAATCACCGTCGAAGAACTTCACCGTTTTCCCAACGGCCCGGTGAAGACCTCCGGCGCGCTGCACTGGGATTTTGCCGGACTGCTGGAACAACTGAAGGCCGGCCTGAAAATCGCCGCCGCGCGAAATCTGCCCATCGCCAGCATCAGCAGCGATTCGTGGGGCGTTGACTACGTGCTCTACGACGACTGCGGTCTCGTTATGCCGCCGGTCTGGTGCTACCGCGATTCGCGCACGGCTCGCGGCGTCGAAAACGTCCGTGCCAGAGTGGACTGGCCGGCGACTTATGCCGAGACCGGAATCCAGTTCATGGCGCTCAACACCATTTACCAGCTCGGCGCCGAACCGCCCGAACGCCTCGCCCGCGCGAAACAACTCCTGCTCATCGGCAACGCGTTCAATTATTTCTGCTCCGGCGTCGCGCGAAATGAAGTCTCTCTCGCCAGCACCACGCAGCTTTACAATCCGCAGACCAAAACATGGTCCAAGAAACTGCTCGACGCGCTCAATCTGCGCGAGGATTTGTTTGCGCCGATTTGCCCGTCCGGCACGCGGCTCGGCCCGATGGAAAAAAATCTCGCCGCTGAAACCGGCCTGTCCACCCTCCGCAGTGCTACGGAGGACGGGCCGCAAATCGAAGTCATTGCATCCTGCTCGCATGACACCGGCGCGGCGGTCGCCGCCGTGCCCGCCAGCGGCGGGAATTGGGCTTGCTTGAGTTCCGGCACCTGGTCAATCATCGGTGTCGAATGGCCGCAGCCCGTCATCAACGACCAGTCGCGCACACTCCAATTCACCAACGAAATCGGCTATGGCGATTCCATCCGGCTCCTCAAAAACATTGTCGGCCTCTGGATTGTCCAGGAATGCCGCCGACACTGGGCGAAGGAAGGGAAGAAATACGATTTCGCCACGCTCGAAAAACTCGCCGCCGACGCGCCGCCGTTCGTCTCGCTCATCAACCCCAACGACCCGCGGTTTTTGAGTCCGGACGACATGCCGAAAAAGATCGCCGAATTTTGCGCGGAAACCGGCCAGCCCGCGCCCGCCAGCCACGGCGCTTGCATGCGCTGCATTTACGAGAGCCTCGCCCTGTTTTACCGCGTCGTCATGCGCAGGCTCGAACAACTCACCGGCAAAAAGATCGAGCGGCTGCACATCGTCGGCGGCGGCAGCAAGGACATGATGCTCAATCAATGCGCCGCCAACGCGCTGAAAATCCCCGTCATCGTCGGCCCGGCCGAATGCGCGGCGCTGGGCAACATCCTCGTGCAGGCCATCGCGCTCGGCCATCTGCCATCGCTCGCCGCCGCGCGCCAAGTCGTCCGCAACTCCTTCGAGTTGAAGACCGTCACGCCGCGGGACGCCGCGCAATGGGACGCCGCCGCCGCGCGGTTTGAAAAATTGTTGAGCTAGCCCGATCCGGATTGGATTGAATTGAAATCGAATGAAACACGCAAAGGAGTGCGGGAAATCATTTCTTAACTTGGGAACGAGGCGAAGATTTTTTATCAAGCAGTTTTTTCATGCTCTCGGTGAATTGCTTTGATGAAGATTGTGAGCGAATGATCTGATTGACGAGAAATACCAAAACCTCGCGAATTTGTTGTGCGTTTTCTAAACACTCTTCTTCTGAACCAATGTGTAATCCTCCACTCAAAAAGTCATGCAGCAACCCAAGCGGATTCTGCCCACTGGGCCGCAGGATTTCTGGCAATAAATCTTTGACTAACTCAATCTTTTCTTTGGCGACAATTGTTTGTTTTGTTTTTTGGAGAGCTGCCAAGTAACGTGGTTTGTCAACGTCGGGAACTAAATCCATAACCGACTCCAAAAGTTGGTCAATAATCGTTTCAACTATGCGGCGGTAATATGCATACGCGCCGATACCGTATCCTTGCGACTCACA
>JBEKRA010000081.1:0-8573 GCA_049519195.1 Verrucomicrobiota bacterium | reverse complement strand
ATGCGAGCAGATGGTGCGCGAGATAAACGGGCTGGGCGCGTTGCAGGTGCGTGTAGCCGGGAATGAGCACGCCGGAATTTTTCTCGCCGAGCGAGACGAGGGCGCGTTGCAAATCGGCAATTTCGCCGAGGAGCAAAGTGATTTCATCGCGCAGCCAGAGGCGCATGTCGAGCGCCACCTGGTCGTTGCGCGAGCGGCCGGTGTGGAGCTTGGCGCCTGCGGGAACGCGCTGGGTCAGCCCGGCCTCGATGTTCATGTGGACGTCTTCGAGCGCGGGGTTCCATTTGAATATGCCGGCGCGGATTTCCTTGCCGATGGCGTCAAGGCCGCGAATGATCGCGGTGCATTCCTTTTTGGTCAGCACGCCTATGGTGTGGAGCATATGGGCGTGGGCCATCGAGCCGAGGATGTCGTGCCGCCAGAGCCGCCAGTCGAAGGAGACGGATTCGGTGAATTGGGCGACATCGGCGGCGGGGCCGCCGGTGAACCGCCCGCTGCGGGAAACGGAAGATTTTTTGTTCATGCTCACAATCAGGTTTTAACGCAAAGACGCAAGGACGCAAAGGCATTTTATCCCCCAATTTTCGTCGTCGTCGTCGTTCTCGTCCTCGTCCTCGAACTGAAATACAACCGGAAACGAGGACGAGAATGAGAACGAGGAGGATTCGGATTGGAAAATCGGCGTTGCCGTCGGGCGGCGAATGTGGAATGTTTCTGCCGCAGCCATGAGCGAGTTCAAATACGCCTGTCCAGTGTGCGGCCAGCATATCAAGTGCGATTCGTCGCAGGCTGGCACGCGGATGGAGTGCCCGACGTGTTTTCAGAAGATCACCGTGCCGCAGGCGCCCTCGTCTGAAGACCAAAAATTCATCATCACCGGCACCAAGGTGGGCAAGCGGCCGGTCTCGACGTTTCGTGAGGACCGGGAGGTGGAGGCGGAAAAGAATTTCTCGACGGCGTTGCTGATGACGGCGGTGATCCTGGTCTGCATTGCCGTCGCGGCTGTTTATGTGTTTCGCGGAAAAATTTTAAAATCCACCTCGCCGGCTGCGCCGACCAACCAGCTCGCATCCGGTTTGGAAACAAATTCCACGCGACCGGCGGCAATTCAACTGTCTCCGGCGCAACTCGCCCCGCGGCACGGTGCAATCGGGCTGGGCACTTGGAACACGGAGGCGGAATACAGCAACGTCGTTGTCACCAAAGGGACGGACACCCTTTATCGAAGCGATTTTCAGCCCGGCGCGCCCGGCTGGCGGGCGTCGAACGGCCGCTGGATCGCCACCAACAACGTTTTCATCCAGACGGCCCAGGTGATGGACGTCCGCGCGTTTACGGGAGACACCGCGTGGAGCGATTACACGGTGTCATTGAAAGCGCGCAAACTCGGGGGCCGGGAGGGATTTCGCGTTCTGTTCAATGTGCAGGATGACCAGAATTGGACATTGTGGAATCTCGGCGGCTGGAACAACGCCACAAATGCCATTGAAGCCTGTGCCAACGGCGTCAGAGCCGCCTTCGTTCATACGAATCAACCTCGAATCATGACGGGACCTTGGTATGACATCCGCATTGAGATCCAGGGAGTGAATATGCGCTGTTATCTGAATGACCAATTGATTCATGACGCCACTTATCCATCCCCCGAACCGCGATAGTCGTGAATTGGAACAGGTTCTTGTCGGTTTGTTGAGCCGGCGGCGGCTGACCTTGGCGCTGGCCGAATCCTGCACGGGCGGATTCATCGCGAACCAAATCACAAACGTGCCGGGCGCCTCGAAAGCTTTCTTGGGTGGTGTTGTCGCATACAGCAACGCGATGAAGGAAAAATTCCTCGGTGTGCGTTTCAAAACCTTGCTGAAGCACGGCGCGGTGAGCGAAGCCGTTGCGCGCGAAATGGCCGAAGGCGCGCGGAAAAAGTTCGGCGCGGATTTTGCGATTGCGGTCACGGGCATTGCCGGGCCGGGCGGCGGGACGAAACGCAAGCCGGTGGGGACGGTTTTCATCGCGCTGGCGGGCGAAGAAGAAACGGTCGTCGAGCGGAAATTGAATCCTTTCGGGCGCGAAAAATTCAAGCGGGCCACGGCAAACCAAGCCTTGAAAATGTTGTGTTTGTGGTTGATGCGGGCATAAAAACCGCAGTGTCCAAATTTGAATTTCAAATTTGCGGGCGGAGCGCGAGTTGTCCCAACTCGCAGCATGTCCGCACTGTTCAGCCGCTGCGGATTGTTGACAATCCGCGCTCCGCGCCAAATCCGACACTGCCAAAAACCGCTGTCATTTTTGCGTCAAAATGCTAGTTTATAACCGTTCCAAAATCGTATGAAGAATTTAGAATTTCATCCACGGTCATGCTCTGTCCCGCGGCGGAGCGGGCCAAAAATTGTTCTGGCGGCAAGCGCGCTGGCGCTGGCTTGTTTTGCGACACCGGCGGCGGACGCCACCCTGACGAACGCCGCCCCGGCCAAATCTGTTTCGACCCGCGCCGACCTGGCAAACCTGTCCAACCTGTCCCTCGAAGAGTTGATGAACGTGAAGGTCTCGATTCTCGGCCCGTCGGAAACGGTTTCGCGGACGCCGGCGGCGGTATCGGTGGTGACGGCGGAGGACATCAAGCGGTCGGGCGCGCGGAACATTCCCGAGGCGCTGCGGCTGGTGCCGGGATTGGACGTTGCTCAAATTGACTCGAGCGAATGGGCGGTGAGCGCGCGTGGTTTCAACGACCAGTCCGCGAACAAGCTGCTGGTATTGGAGGATGGCCGGAGCATTTACACGCCGCTGTTCTCCGGCGTGTTTTGGGACGTGCAGGACACGATGATGGAAGACATTGACCACATTGAAGTCGTGCGCGGGCCGGGCGCGACGCTTTGGGGCGCGAACGCGGTGAACGGGGTCATCAACATCATCACCAAGAACGCCGCGGACACGCAGGGCTGGCTTGTCTCCGGCGGCGGCGGCACGCTGGAACGCGGTTTTGCGGATGTGCGTTACGGCGGGAAAATCAGCGACAACGCCAGCTACCGCGTTTATGGAACCTATTCGGATCACGCCGGCGCCGTTTTGCCCGGCGGCAACGAAGCCACCAATTCCTGGCAGATGGCGCGCGGCGGCTTTCGGGTGGACTGGGACGCCACCGGAGAAAATGCGTTCACAATTCAGGGCGACGGTTACGTTGGATGGATCCGCCAGGTGATCGAAGGTTTATACAGTCCGGTTTTCCCGTTCACCGGATCCATTGCTGATGACTGGCAAACGCACGGGGCCGATGTGCTGGGCCATTGGACGCACAAGTTTTCCGACACGTCCGATCTGAAGATCCAGGCGTATTATGATTACACCGGCCGCAAGGCGGCCATTTTCGACGAGGAGCGCCACACCTTCGACTTGAGTTTGCAGAATGAGTTTGCCCTGGGCGGGCGCAACAAGGTGGTTTGGGGACTGGGCTATCACGTCACCACCGACACAGAAAAAAACAACCAATACATTTCATTCAATCCCGACGCCGAAACGGACAAATTATACAGCGGGTTTCTACAGGATGAAATTGCGCTGGTGAAGGATCGGTTGAGCCTGACGCTCGGTTCGAAATTGGAGCACAACGACTACACCGGGGTTGAAGTCGAGCCGGGAGGCCGTCTGCTCTGGACGCCTTGGGCGGATTCCAGCACCCGCGCGCTGTCGAGCCAGACTTTTTGGGCCTCGGTTTCCCGCGCCGTGCGCACGCCATCGCGCGTCGAAGAATCTTTCAAGTCAACGATGGCCGATTCACTCTTCCCCCCCCTGCCGGAGATATCCTACGGCACAGATGATTTTGAATCCGAAACGTTGATGGCCTATGAAATTGGTTATCGTGTGCAGCCGCTTGAGAAACTTTCGCTGGATCTGGCGGCATTCTACAATGATTATGACGATTTGCGAAGCGTGCAGGTGGTTTCTCTTCCCGCCTTTCCGGCTACCCCGCTGACAACTTTGCTGGGAAATGATTTGTATGGACACACCAAAGGCGGTGAAATTTCGGCAACCTTGAAGGTGACGGATTGGTGGCAGTTGCGGCCCAGTTACACGTATTTGCACATGAACCTGTATGCCCGCCCGCCCGCAGAGAGAGGATGGGTGGCGCAAATTGAAGGTTCCAGCCCCCAAAATCAGTTTTCCATCCGTTCGTCCATGGATTTGCCGCACGGCGTGACTTTTGACGCGGTGATGCGTTACATGGACAACCTGCCCTGCTTCCAGATTGAAAGTTACTTTGAACTGGATGCCCGGCTTGGCTGGCGCATCAACAAACATTTGGAAGCGTCCATAACCGGCCGCAATCTGCTGCACGATCAGCACGCGGAGTTCGCCGCAACCCAGATTTTCATCCAGACCACCCAAATCCCCCGCAGCGTCTGCGGAGAAATCACATGGCAGTTCTAGCCGCCTGCCCATGACCTTCATCCTTAAATGCCATCCGGCGTGGTTCGCGCGCAGGCGCTCCCCCGTCCTGTGGCTCTGGCCTCTGCTGCTGGCGGCGCTCCTGGGCTGCTTGCCGGCGCGGTCACAGGAAGCCCGGCCTCCCGATTATGAGGTCAAGGCGGCGTTCCTGTATCATTTCGGACAATTTGTCGAGTGGCCAACCAATGTCTTTGCCGACACCAATGCACCGCTGGTCATCGGCGTGGTTGGCGACGATCCGTTTCACGGCGACCTGGAGCGGATGGTTGCCGGACAGAACATCAACGGCCGTCCGATTGTCGTCCGGCCCGTCAGGGCGCTGCCGGATTTGAAAACCTGCCAAATCCTGTTCATCGCCGCTTCGCAAAAGGCCCAGATGCGAGAGCTGCTGAAGGCCGTGGAAGGCGCGGGCGTGCTGACGGTGGGCGAGACGGGTGATTTCATTCAAGCCGGCGGCATGATCAATTTCATCATCGAGAACAGCGAGGTTCATTTTCAGATTAACAACAACGCCGCCCGGGCGGCCGGATTGAACATCAGCTCAAAACTGATTAAACTGGGCAGGTCCGGGTAAAACCCGCGCCGCCAAAACAAAGTCGCTTGCACACTTTCTCGATCAAACAAAAGTTGATGCTGATCACCATGGCCAGCAGCACCGTCGCGCTGTTGCTGGTCGCGGTGGCGTTTTTGTTCTACGAGAACTTCACCTTCCGGCAGATGATGGTGGAGGACTTGTCAACGGAGGCCAGGATCATCGGCGATGAGAGCACGGCCGCGCTCACCTACGACGACCGTTCCGGGGCGGCGGAAATCCTGGGCGCGCTGGCCAACAGACAGCACATCGTTGCCGCGTGTCTTTACACGGGGACCAATGTTTTCGGGGCGCCGTTCCTGCGGGACAAGGACCATTCCCAGGCGGTGCCGCCGCATCCCGAACCGCCGGGCTGGAGTTTCGCCGGCGGTTATCTGGCCTTGTCCAGTCCCGTCCAGATGAACGGCAAGACCATCGGCGCGGTTTATCTCAAATCCGATCTGGTGGGATTGCGCGCGCGGCTTTGGCACTATGTGTTCACCACCGTGCTGTTCATGCTGGTTTCGCTGGCGGCCGCTTATCTGCTGGCCTCGCGCCTGCAACGCATCATCTCCCGCCCGATTTCCCACCTGGCGCAAACCGCCAGAACCGTCTCGGAGGGGAAAAATTATTCCGTGCGCGCCCCGAAGGAGTCCAACGACGAACTCGGCCAGCTCATTGATGGCTTCAACGAAATGATCGGGCAAATCCAGAAGCGCGACGCCGCGCTGCGCCTCATCAATACCGACCTTGAAAACCTTGTCGAGGAACGCACGCTCGATTTGCGGCGGCAATTCGACCACATCAGCCTGCTCAACCAGATCACCTATGCCGTCGCCGAGTGCCGGGATTCCGCCGACATCATTCCGATTGTGCTGCAGCAGCTCGATGACCACCTGCCGCTGGATTACAGTGTGGCCTACCGGTTGGACGAGCCGGCCGGGATGTGGACGTTTATAGGGCGCGGTCTCAAAAGCAGGTCCATTGCGGAGCAAATCCAGGCGCCGGTCTCCATCCCCGTTGCCAACACGATGTTCTCCCGCTGTTCGAAAGGCGAAATCGTCTATGTGCCCGACCAGAGCGCGTTTGAGCCGGTTTCCGGGCAGGCGGATTTGCCCGTGCTTCAAAACGTTGCCCGGGCCGGGCTCCTTTCGGCGGTGGGCGCGCCGCTGATTGTGGAAGGAAAGGTTTTCGGCGTGCTCGTGTTTCGTCGCCGCGCCCGCGACGGGTTCAGCGAGGAGGAGCGTGATTTCATCAAGGGCTTAAGCGCCCACGTGGCGCAGGCTATTTTTCAGGCGCAGCTTTATCAGAACCTGCAACAGGCCTACGACGAACTGCGCCAGACGCAGCAGGCCGCCATGCAGCAGGAACGGCTCAAGGCGCTCGGCCAGATGGCCAGCGGCATCGCCCATGACATCAACAACGCGCTGTCGCCCATATCCGGTTATGCCGAATTGATCCGCATGGAGGAGCCTGGTCTGCGCGAGGATTCCAAGCAGTTTTTGCAATACATCATGACCGCCAGCAAGGACATCGCGCACATCGTCGCCCGGCTCCGCGAATTCTACCGCCCGCGCGCCGTCCGGGAATCGCTGCGCGCGCTGAATCTGAACCATGTCGTCAAGCAGGTCGTTGACATGACGCGCCCGCGCTGGCGCGACATTCCCCAGGGCCGCGGCATCATGATTGAAATGCACACGGATTTGGACACGCACCCGCCCAAATTTGCCGGCATCGAAAGCGAAATCCGCGAGGCCCTTGTCAATCTGGTTCTCAACGCCGTTGACGCGCTGCCCGCGGGCGGGGTCATCACGGTTCGCACACGCGCGATTATACCGGAGGGGGGGAAGCCGGATGCCGCGCCCACCCACGCCGTTCTCGAAGTCAGCGACACGGGCGTCGGCATGGACGAGGAAACCGGAAAGCATTGTCTTGAGCCGTTTTTCACAACCAAGGGCAAGCGCGGCACCGGCCTCGGTCTGGCCATGGTCTATGGCGTCATGGAACGCCATGAGGGCAAAATTGAAATTGACAGCAAACCGGACAAAGGCACGACCCTGCGGCTCATCTTCCCGATCCGGCAGTTGACCGCGAAGGCGCCGGGATCGGGAGAGCACCACCTGCCGGGACCGTTTCGCATCCTGTTCATTGATGACGAGCCAACCTTGCGCCATTTGATGCGAAAAATTCTCGCGCACGACGGCCATCAAGTCGAAGCCCCCGATGGCGGCCGCGCCGGGGTTGACGCCTTCCTCGCCGCGCGTGACCGCGGGGAGCCGTTCGACGTCGTCATCACCGATTTGGGCATGCCCTACATGGACGGACACGAAGTCGCCGCCGCCGTCAAACACGAGTCGCCCGGCACGCCCGTCGTCATGCTCACCGGCTGGGGCGCATTCATGAAGGACGACGGCGCCCTGCCCGCGCACGTGGATGGCGTCTTGAGCAAACCGCCGCGCGTCGGCGAAATCCGCAACATACTCCGCAGCGTCACGGGCAGGGCCGTGATGTCAAAATGAATTCAAAATGAATTTGCATTTGCGCGCGGCGCGGGGCGAAACTGAAAGGATGAACGCGCAACCCAAAATGGTTTTCACCGCGATGCTGCTGGCCGGCCTGATCACCGCCGGTTGCTCGCAGGAACCAAAATCCGCCACAGGACACGTTATGAAAATCAAACTTGCCAGCGCCGCCTTCGCCGACGGCCAGCCCATTCCCGTGAAATACACCGGCGACGCCCTCGACATCTCGCCGCCGCTCGCGTGGACGAACGCGCCCGCCGGCACGAAAAGCTTCGCGCTCATCGCCGACGATCCCGACGCGCCGGTGGGCACATGGACGCATTGGTTGATTTACGATTTGCCGCCGAACACCACCGCGCTGGCCGAGGACATGCTCAAGGTGCCGCAATTGCGCAACGGCGCGAAGCAGGGCTTGAACGATTCCAAAAAAACCGGCTACGGCGGGCCGATGCCGCCGCCCGGCAAAGCCCACCGCTACTATTTCAAACTCTACGCGCTGGACGCGATGACCGGCCTCGCGCCCGGAGCGGCCAAAACAAATCTGTACGCGCTGGACGCGATGACCGGCCTCGCGCCCGGAGCGGCCAAAACAAATCTGCTCAAGGCGATGGACGGCCATGTCCTCGGCGAAGGGAAATTGATGGGCACCTATCAGCGACAATAAATAAATAGGCGTTCATGTTTTTTGATTAACCTGTAGGCCTTGATATTCACGGACAATGTATTCAACAAGCGAAACAGAACCCGTCTCGGACATTTTGAGATCATCTTTTTTGAAAGGACTTTTCCGGGCTTCACTCCAATAATACTCGCAGCATTGTTTTGCATCCCCCGCCGATGCCAGCCGCGCCCGGTGATTGTGCCGCCCTTCACCAGCGCCGCGCCGACCATCGGATTTGGTGAAGCCGCGCCAGCCGCGCCGGGCGAGCCGGAGGGCGAGGCGCATGAATTGGGCGTTAGACATCGCCGCGCATTGTAGCCGCCGCCGGGAAAAATCCCAAAGGGATTTCATCATTCAGCCCGGCGTTGACGCGCAGCGGCTA
>JBEKRA010000080.1:0-8234 GCA_049519195.1 Verrucomicrobiota bacterium | reverse complement strand
TCGCAGGTCTGATGCAGGCGCGGGGCATGGCATCGAAAATAACCCTGAAGGCCGCCAAGCACACCGGCTTTGCCTCCCAGCTCCTCGCCCTTCGCCAAAAATTCCTGAATGGTCATGTTCAATAAGCGGCTTTGCGACTATGAAACCAGCGTTGAATGGCAGTTGTCGAGCGAAACGTGACGCCGCGCGCCGCGCTTCGATTGGAGGACCCGGCGGAAACCGGCTTCAGCGTCAACGGCCCGCCGTGGCGACGGAGCGTCTGGCCCGCGGAGAATTTTGCGGAGGCAATTTCAAAAAATCACGAACGCGGACGAATTCAGGGTGAAGGCGAGACCGGAAAGGCGTGGACGAAAATCCTGTTCATCATTCACCGCCGGATGGAGCTTGCGAAAGCCACTCGTGCAGACAGGAACTGTCTTGAGATGCAAGTTTTTTTTGCTCCGCAGCGAGCTGGTCAGCCTTGTCCACCTTGTCCAGCAGTTTTTTCACCTTGAAAACCAACTCTTCCAAAACGAACGGTTTTATGAGGTAATCGGTGGCGCCGGACTCGAACGCGGTGATCTGGCTGATATGGCTGGACAAGCCAGTCAACATGAGAATCGGGATGGAAGAGGTGGCCGGATTTTCCCGCAAAGTCTCGCAAACGGCGAATCCACTCAATCCGGGCATCACCGCATCCAGCAAAATCACGTCGGGCGGAACGGTTCGAACTTTTTTGAGGGCGTCAACACCATTTGAGGCCGTGCCAATGGCAAACCCAGCTTCTGTCAAAGTTTCCCGGGTGATTTCCATTTCATCCGGATTATCCTCAACTACCAATACCGTTCGCGTCATAATCACCCTTTCGTCAAATCAGTGCCGCTCGGAAGCAGCAGGAACAATGCCGCCAAAACCATGAAAAATTGACGGCGGTTGTTTTGCAGGAAATAAGGGAATTCTACAGAAATTCCTCAAATGCGACCCTGATTGGAATCCGGCCGTGTCCAAATTTGGAACACCGGGCGCCATTCCGACTCGAAGGCAGCCTCCAATTCAACCCGAACTCCGAAGTTGCCGGGCGCGAGCAGCGGTGACGCCTCGTCACTGAAAGGTGGCAGCGGCGCCCTCGTCGCATGTTTCACTCCGTCAAAAAAGCCGCCCATCCAACTGGCGACGGGGGCGTCGCCAGCACTTTTCCGCGACGGGGCGTCGCAGCTACCCGCAGGCCGGCTTCGGAATTCAGGTTTAGGCAAACGATCCTATGGTGTCTTGGACTCGCCAGCATGCGCCGCTGGCTCTGGCGCCATCGGTTTGTCGTGATTCAGAAAATCCTCGCACACGCGAAAGAAATCCGCCGTCGTAGTCACGCGGCGGATTTCAAAAAGGAATTTCCCGCCGACCCCCTCGCCGATGAAGTTCATGAATTTCTTCATGCGCATCACCTGCGCCGATTCCTTCACGCCCGGCGTGATTTCGGCGTTCCACAATTCGCGGATGTATGCCAGCACGGCGCGGCCCGCCGGCAATTTTATTTTTTCACCGCGAAGCCGCTGCCGGATCTGGTCGAACAGCCATGGATTCCGGATGGCTCCGCGCCCGATCATCAATCCGCGCGCGCCCGTCTCCGCCAGCAACGCCTGCGCCTGCGCCGCGTCGTGGACGTTTCCATTCGCCAGCACGGGACAATGCAATTCGCGCGCCGCTCGCGCAATCAAATCGTAGCGCACGCCGGGCCGATACATTTGCGCGACCGTTCGCGCGTGAACGGTGAGCAGGTCAATCGGATGTTTCGCGAAAATCGGCAGCAACGTGTCGAATTCTTCCGCCGACTCAAAGCCGATGCGCGTTTTGACCGTGAACGGAATCGTCACCGCTTCGCGCAGCGCGCCGAGGATTGCGTCAATCTTCCGCGGCTCGCGCAGCAGCCCGCCGCCCGCGCATTTGCGATGGACGATGGGCGCGGGACAGCCGAGGTTCAGGTCAATCGCGGCGACGGGAAATTTTTGCAGCAGCTTAGCGTTGCGGACGAGCGCGGGGATGTTGTTGCCGATGATCTGCGCGACGACGGGTTTGCCGGTCGGATTTTTGGTGATGGAATCGAGAATCCGCTTTTCCGGGCGCGAATCGCCGTGGACGCGGAAGAATTCCGTCCAATAAACGTCCGGCCCGCCATAACGCATGATGACCCGCATGAAATCGAGCGTCGTCACGTCCTGCATCGGCGCGAGCGTCAGCACGGGCGCGGGGCCGCGGAGCAGGTTTGAAAATGTTTCGGGCGGAGTCACGCGGAACAAAGTTAAACGAGTTGAGCCGGAAAACGCGAATTATTCTTGCCTTTGCCGGCGCTGTCAGCAACTTGACGCCCAACCATGAGCGAAAAAATCTTCATTGGCACGGACAGCGGCGCGACCACCTCCAAAATCGCCGCCGTCCGGGAAAACGGAGAGGCCGTCACCACCAAGCTGCTCCAGCGCCCGACCAATTCGCAGAACGGCACGGCCGCGGTCATCGCCGCCTGGATTTCGGCCATCAACGAATTTCTTGCGCAAAACAATTTGCAATGGCCGCAGGTCCAGGGCGTCGGCCTCGCAATTCCCGGACCTTACGAACGCTACGGCGTGCTCGGCAAGGCCGCGAATCTTCCGGCGAGTTTCGCGGGCTGGAATGTCCACGCGGATTACAGCGCGGCCCTCGCCAAAGCGGCCGGTCGCCCGCTGCCATTGACCGTGGGCAACGACGGCCATTGCGGCGGCGTGGCCGAGGCGCGGATCGCGCGCGGCAATCAACCGCTGTCCGTCCTGATGCTCATGCCCGGCTCCGGCCTCGGCAGCGCGTTCGTTGGCAAGGACGGCCTGCCGCTCACCGGCCAGACGCTCACCGCCATGGAAACCGCGCACATGGCCGCGCCGTTGCACCTGTTCGGCCTCGCCGGCAAGCCGATTCCGTGCGGCTGTGGAAAAAATTGGGGCTGCGTCGAGCCATACACGACCATCGCCGGCCTGCCGCGTCTGCTGGCGGACAAATTGAAAAAATTCCCCGGCCACGAACTCGCGAAATCCGCCGCGCCGGTGAAGGAGAAAGTTTTGTCGCTCCGCAGCCGCGCGCAAAAGGGCGACGCGCTGGCGCTGGAAATTTTCGACTTTCAGGCGCGCGCGATGGGCTTCCACGTGGCGAACCTGGTGACGCTTCTCGATCCCGGCGTCATCGTCATCGGCGGCGGGCTGATGGACCACGAGGTGACCACGCCGGAATTCCGCGAGCGTTACCTGCGCATCATCCACGAGACAGCGGCGCCATATCTCTGGCCCGCGCAACGCGCCACCATCAAAATCATACCCGCCGTTCTGGGCGAATTATCGCAGGCCATCGGCGCGGCGCTCGTGGCGCTGTATCAGAGCCGGAGTTGACGGAGCGCGGATTGTCCTCAATCCGCAGCGCGTGAAATGCGGACAGAAATCCGAAATATTTCAACGCGGCCTGGTTTGGCGGAGTGCTGCGAGTTGGGACAACTCGCGCTCCGGTCAAATCGGAACAAGTCGGCAGCGACAATGAAGGGGTCAATAGTTTTGTGTCATACAACCAACGGTTTTTACATTGAAACGGAATTAACCATTAAGCCATCGACGCAAGATCGCGAAGGGACTTCTTTTGACCTTTTCGCAGCCGCCGAAATTTTATGAACACAGCCTGCCAAATTGTCATTTGTTGCTGCATTGTTCCCGATCCGCTACAGACGCTTGAACCCGCCCGTTGATTTACGATTCGCGATTTCCGATTTACGATTTGAAAAAGGCAGAAACCGAAATGATGCTGCCCGCCGTCCTCGATCCGTGGGTGAACAACGTGGCTAGAAACGAGGCCAGCCATTTGAAAATCCCAACGGGATTCCATCATTCAGCCCAGGGTTGCGAGGGACGAGCTACCCTGGGTTGTCATCCAAACAAATCATCTACCGCAACGCGGTTGCATCACCCGTCCGCCAAACAAATGCAACCCGTTCCGGGTTGTATTCCATTTGATTCATCCACCCAGCGTAGGCCGACTCCGTCGTCCAACGCTGGGCTGAATGATGAAATCCCTTTGGGATTTTGGGGGACATCATTCTCGGCCAGCCTGAAAATTTATGAGCATGAACAAATTGTCGTCTGTGGCAGCATCGTTCCCGATCCGTTGCAGACGCTTGAACCCGCCCGTTGATTTACGATTCGCGATTTCCGATTTACGATTTGAAAAAGGCAGAAACCGAAATGATGCTGCCCGCCGTCCTCGATCCGTGGGCGGGCCATAATTGCCGCGCTACCATACTTTACATTTGGTAGCACCAAACGTAATCTGCACTCGCATGACTTTTGCGCCTTTTCGAGGCAAACCTGAAATTTTATGAGCACAGCCTGTCAAATTGTCGTTTGCGGCAGCATCGTTCCCGATCCGCTGCAAACGCTTGAACCCGTGACGTCGCCCACCGGGCCGGCGTTGAAAAATGAAATGATGCTGCCCGCCGTCCTCGATCCGTGGGCGGGCCACGCGCTGTTTGAGGCAGCGAACCTCGCCAGGAACACGCCCGGCAGCAAAGTCTGGCTGGTCGCGCTCGGCCCGAAAGCCAAGCTCCAGCAGGTGATGATGACCGTCGCGCAGAAAGTGCCGTTTGAACTCGTCGCGCTCGACGGTTCGGCCAGCGGTTTCACAGACGCCACCGAAACGGCGGCGGCGCTCGCCGACGCCATCGCCGCGATTCCGGGTCTCGACAAATCCAGGCTGCTCGTATTTGGCGGCTGGGAATCCGCCTCGCGCGGTGCCGGCGCGACAATGCAGATGGTCGGCGAACGCCTCGGCATTACGGACCAGTTTCAAGGCGTGGATCAGCTCACGGTGAACGCCGACGGTTCGCTGGAAATTCTGGAGCGCATCGAAGGCGGCAAACATCTGGTTTCAAAATGCGCGGGCGCGCCGGCGTTGCTCGGCTGGGCGACCGGCAATTTGCCGGAACCGAAAAACAATCCGCAGGTCGGCATGGTCAACATGCGCACCGTGATGCCGGCGTTGCAGAAGGCCAAGCCGGTAAAACTGACTGGTGAAGGGTTGAGCTTTGCCAGCGTGTCATTGCCGAAACAATTACGCGAAACCCAGATCGTGAAGGACAAATTGCCGGACGACATCGCAAAGGAAATTGTCGAGTGGATCAAGAAGTAGAAACCACGAAATACACGAAACACACGAAAAATAATTTTATGGAAACGATTCTTGTTCTCACCCACACGGAAAATGACGGCTCGCTCGCCAAGTCGGCGCGCGAAGCGTTGCACGCGGCGGCGACGCTGCACAAATCACTGGCCGGCTCGAAGCTCGTCGTGGGCTTGGTCGGCGAAAATGTCCAGGCGGCGGCCAATTCCATCGCGGCGTGCCCGGCAACGAAATATTTCGGCGTCGCCGGCGCGGATTTCGGACAGTCGCGCTACGGCACGGATGCCGCAGCCGCAGCCGCCATTTGCACGGCCAGCGGCGCAACCATCGTTGTCTCGCCAGCCACTTCACGTTTTGCGCGCTGTCTCGCCGGAGTCGCGCAGCGGCTTGGCGGGCGCGCCGACGCGCACGTCACCGGTGTTGCCGCTGCGGACGGAAAAATTTCCATCAACCGCTGGTATTACCGGCAGCGCATGGAAGGTGTTTTGACGCGGACACAGCGGCCATGGTTCATCGGCATTGACCCCGGCAGCCAGACGGCGTGTGATTGCAGCGCAGGCACGGCGACAGTTGAAATTGTTCCGGTTAATCTTACCGACGCGGGCAAGCGCACAACAGTGGTTGGCGTCCGCGAGCCGAAAGCCGACGCCCAAACCATCCGGCCCGACGCGCAACTGTTGTTCGTCACCGGCGCGGGCTGGACGAAGAAACAGGCCGACGGCCAGACGCACGTGCCGGAGGCGGAAAAATTGATTCTGGATTTCCTGAAAAAATCGCGCGCGTCGCTGGGCAGCAGCAAATCGCTGGTGGATTTGGGCGGCGAAGGCCAGGCGGTGCTGCCGTTCCTGTCGCACTTGAACCAGGTTGGCCAGACCGGCGCGACGCCGCGGCACGCGAAAGGTTTGAGCACCTGCTGTCACGGCGAGGAGCCGCACACGGTCGGCTGGCGTTTCATCGGCGAGCGCCGCGCCGTCAATCTCGATCCGAATTGCGGCTGGGCGCGCGGCAAGGCTGACGTGCTTTACGTCGCGGATGCCTTCGCCGTAATGCGGAAAGTGAACGAATTGCTGGTGGCGAAGAAGTAACCGGCTCGCCCTGACATCGCTGACATGCAATCGATAAGCTATTCCAACTTTTCGCGCTTATGGGGTTGGCCTGTTTGGCAATTCAAACTTTCGGAAACGTAACGACAAACGAACCACCCCACCTATCGGATCGCTGGCCGGTTCGTTGTGCGGTTTGACCTGCGAAAGCAGGCGTCAATTTGGCTAAAACCCAAATGGCGAAACCAAAGTCCTCTGATGAAACAAAACACAGCAAATTGCGGCAGTAACCATTATTATCACTAGCCACGCAAGCGCCTTGCGGTCTTTGTTTGTGGGAATAAGGAAGCGTATAGATGCAGTCACCGTCTTTCTTTGAAAAATTACTTGAAAGAAAAACATTAACAGGAGCAAGCCCAACAAAAGGGACGACAAAAGAAACGCCGTCCCGGCAATAAGAACAACAGAGGATTTTACTTGTTCAATCGCGGATGCCCCCGGCTGCTTTGCTTCGGCCGCAGATCTTTGTCCGACAATCGTGGCGTCTAAAAACATTCGCAAATCGGTTTTGCCAGCATAAACAATCTGGATAAGAGCGCCGTCATTTTGCTCGAGTATTTTCCAATTCATCCCCAGTCTTCCCGACATAATTTGGCTCTGGTCCAATTCAAAACCGGTAACATCACGGGGCGGCTTCAAGATGACAACCTGGAGAATTGGACATCCGTTAGAGGTTCGCAGTGTTGCGGGCTTTAGAATATCTTCACTGCGAATCGGTTTGTCGCCAGCATTCCAGACCGCGACCTGTGACGCCGTCAAATCTCCCTCAACCTTCGTCCCCCGGTAGGTTACGGAAATGTCCGTTTTTACAACCGTTTGAATAATTGGTGTGCGGATTGGGTTGAAATAGTAAGTCAGAACGCTTTTAGGGGCGCTTGGCCATACTGCGTAGGGCAATGCGACTATGCTGGCAATGGACCCGAGCGCACCGAGTAGCCCAATGAACGGGTGATTTGAGAAAAACGCTAATATCTTGCTTTGACGTGGCTCATCCGTTTTTGGGGCAGGTGGTTGCCGCGTTGATTCAGGTGCCGCATTCTGTGGCTCGCTTGTCATGGGCGTCGTATTGGCAAACAGTATTATTCGGACAAATTCACTTTGTCATTTTAACGTCTTTTGCCGGGAAAAGACAAAGTTCAAATACATTATCCCTTCCCGTTCTATCCTGATTTCAAGGGTATGATGCGCCCAGGCAATAACCAGTCAACCCCCTTTTTGATTTGTCTGCGGCTGGGCGCGCGGCAAGGCCGACGTGCTTTACGTCGCGGATGCTTTCAAGGTGATGGCCAAGGTCAACGAATTGCTGGCCGCTGGCAAAACCTGAAATCGTTTTCGGTCCGGGTGAAGCGATGGTAGTGAACAGGCGGGGATTCAGGTTCGTTTAACCCGAATCCCGAAGGAGCGTAGCGTCGGGCATCCTGCCTTACGGAGAGGGCGGCATCTTGCCGCCCGGAAAAGGCGGATGCAACATCCAGTGCCGGCAAAATTATCAACCACCCGATTAAACAAGCATGGTTTTGTCCGCCGGGCTGGAAGCCCGGCTCTACGGCAGGCAGAGATGCCCGCCGCCACATCAATCAATACTGCCACGCCCGATTCGACTTCGGGATTCAATTTCAAATCTCAAAAAAAAGAAATGCGGCGGTCCGCCGACCGCCGCTACCACGGCATCATTTTTCGCCGGCGACTGATTTTGAAGTTTCCTGCGGCAGACAGGACGGGCATTACGACTTGTCTGGCAGCCTCGCCTGCAACTCTTTGAATTCAAGACGACTTGCCAAGAACCGATCTGAACAATCCCGCCAGCCCGCCGGCGGCAATTTGAAGCGTCTCGCGGTTTCGGGCGGCGCGATCGAGGACCTGCTGGATGTGGACATCCACCTGCCTGAGGAATGACGGCGCGACTGCGTAACCGTCGCTTTCGTAAGTCAGAATGGGCATGCCTTGCTTGATGCTGAGCGGCTTGAGAAT
>JBEKRA010000079.1:0-8311 GCA_049519195.1 Verrucomicrobiota bacterium | reverse complement strand
TCAAGGCAACGAGTTCAGGCAACGAGTTCGCGCTATCGTGTAGTTTTCAAACCCGGACAAAAAGCTGGTTTCGTGGTTAGCAAAGCCGGACAGATTATTTTGGGAGGTTGGAGAAGAGGATTTGTGGTTTGGATTTGGAATCGGGTTGGGTGGCCAGGACGGAAAGTTGGCCGGATGGGTGATGACAAGGTAGTATCTGAAAGTTTGTGTTTGGGTCGGGTGTAGGTGATGGGCATAATTGCACAGAGAAGTTAAACCCAATAATGGCGGTTGCCAATGGAAACAGCCCGCGGAAAACTCCCAGACCCCGATGACGAGTGACCAGATAAATCCCAAAGCCGAGGGAGAAATGTGCCGGCTTCAACTTGATTTCATCCGGGCTTGTGCCATTCTTTTGATATTGGCCGTTCAAAAATTTATGGAACCGACAATCGCTCAAAAATCACCGTTCGTTCAACAAGTCAAACCCGGCGCTTATTGGTGGTGCGCGTGCGGCAAATCCAAAAGCCAGCCGTTTTGCGACGGCGCGCACAAAGGCACGGGCTTCGCGCCGTTGAAAACGGAAATCAATGAAGCCAAAACCGTCGCGTGGTGCGGCTGCAAGCACACGAAGAACGCGCCGTTCTGCGACGGGAGCCACGGCAAGCTGCCGTGAAGCGTCGCGTCGTTGCGTCGCGATGCGCCCACGGTTCAACGGTTTTCGCCGGGCGGAATTATCTTGAATTTGTCCGGCGTCGGCATTAGCGGTGATGTATTGGAATGGAAACGCGGCATAAAATTCTGGTGTTGGACGATGACAGCGAATGGCTGGAGATGTTCGGCGATTTTCTGACGCAGCTTCCCAGCAAGCCGGACATCTGCATGGCATCGTCGGGCATGCGCGCGTTGTCGCTTCTTGACGCGGAGCCGTTCCGGGTGCTGTTGTGTGATTTGAAGATGCCGCAGATGGCCGGGCTGGAGGTGTTGAGCATCGTGCGGCGGCGGTTTCCAGAATTGCGGACGGTGGCGCTGACGGGGGTTTCGGACGAGGAATTCCGCTCGCTTGCCTACGCGATGGGCGTGGATTTGTTCTGGCAGAAGCTGGATACGCAGCAGAATCCGCAGTTGTTTCTGGACTGCATCGAGTCGCTGCTGATCCGGGATGACGACGGCTCCCGCGACGTCCAGAGAAAAAATCTTCTGGACGTGATCCGGATGGAATCGGCGTTGCGCAATTCGAGCGTGCTGCGCATCACATCCTGGAGTAAGGAGGCTCATATCTGGATCAAGGACGGACAAATGATTGACGCCAAAGTGGAGGGCGCGGACGGCGAGGCGGCGTTCTGGCGCATTATGAAGTGGGAAGACAGCGCGTTTGAAAGCCTGCCCCCCGAACCCGGCCACACTCAAACCATCGCCAAATCCCTGGAATCGCTCCTGCTCGAATCCGTGCAGACCGTGAAAAAAGCCGACAACCCGACCCCCAGGCAGGCGGCGGCGGAGGCGAAATTAGTCACCCAGTTGACGGCGATGGCTTACGAAGGCGCGGATTTTGTTGTGACCGTCCCCGCCAAAAATGAGGACGCCGCCAAGGGATGGGGCATAAAGGACGTGGACCAACTGTCCGCGTGGGTGCGGCAGGCCGGACAAGCGGCGCGGCGTCTCGGCCGGAAGCTCAATGCCGGCCCGTGGACGCATGCCGCGGGACATAATCTGGAACGTCACCTGCTGTTGTTGCCCGAAAACGGCAAGACGTTTGTCGCCGGCTGGCCGCCGGAGGCAGACACCCGCCGTTTGTTTGAACAAAGCAAAAAACTGGCTGACACATGGGCATCTTGAACTGGTTATCCAAGTTCTGGCCGGATTTTCAAAAAATGCCGGCGGGAAGTTTCACCGTGGATCGCCACGGCAATGTGCTGACGACCACCGTCGGCAACGGGTTTTCGCAGAGGCGGCTCGGTGACATCGGGCACGAAGTGCTGACGCTTTTCCGCGCGGCGCGCATGGCGCAGATGCCGCTGACCGGCCTTGAGCTGAATTTTGCCGGCCTGCACATCACGGCGCAGGAAATGCAGGGCGGCGCCATCATTTTCCTTTCGCCCCAAAACACGCCTGCCGCCCCATCACCAACCGAAAAGGATCATCCATGAGCATCAAACACCCCGACCAGTTGATTGCCCGGATCGAGTCCCACATCGAGTGCTGGAAACAGTTCAATTATTTTATCAACCTCGCCCGCGCCAGAAAGTTCGGGCCGGAGGACGAGTCACATTTCCTCGAACTCAAAAAAATCATCGGACAGGACTTGGAGATGATTCTTGCTGCAATTGAGGTTCCGTCGTCCGCCAGGGAGGAAACCATCGCGCTCCTCGGCCACACGCCGTCGCTGCGCTGCTTGAGCGAAATGGACGGGGGCAGTTTGCCCGGCCTCGAAGACGCCTGGCACAAGCTATACATCGGCTGGCATTCCATTTTGGGGCAGATCGCGACCAGGCGGCGCAAAGGTGAAACCGATGTTTTCGGCGGGAAAAAATAAATTTGCCAGGCCCAGTCCTTCCTGTCCGCCACACCCGTTTCGCGGCTGAAATTTTTATTCACGACGGCGCCGCAAACGCTCCGGATTCGCCCCGCTGACAACGAAATTCACCGGGGCCGAAACCGTGTCGCGGCTGGGATGCGAAACGCGGCGAATGCCCGCGCGGAGATTCACGCTTCGAGAAGGCCGCGGCTAATTTTTTTTCTTAAAGATGCTTTCGCTGTCGGCGACGTTGAGGGCGGAAAGGTCGATGCCGCCATCGGGCTTGCGGCTTCGCGCGACGGCAAGCTGGTGGGCGATCTTCTTGATGGTGCCGGTGGCGTAATACTTCATGATGCCGACGCCGATGTTGGCGCTGAAGATGACGATGAGGAGGCAATGTTCGTCAACGTTCACGACGAGCATGCTGGATTTTTCCCCCTGTTGATAGACGCTGTTGAAATTCGGTTCGTTGACGAGGCCGGCGATGGTCTGGTTGGCCATGAACGCGCCGGATGCCAGCGCGCCGATGGTGGTCACGTCGAATTGCGAGGAATTGCCTTGATGCGTGATGAGAAAGCCTCCCTTGTCAATGATCAGCGCGGCGGTGGCATCAGTCTGGTTGATGAACTCACGCAGCGCGCCGTCAAGCCGCTGCATGTCCTTTCTGATGAGTTGAGGCATATTGGCCATGTCACGCGTGCTGGTGGGCGCTTTGATTGATGAATTTCTGGAGCAGCAGGCGCGTGATCATGTTGAGCGATTCAAATACTCCCTCGCATTTGTGCGCGGTGGCGATAAACGACGGCACCTGCACTTCGCGGTTGTTCAAAAGATATTCCATGTATTCAACCGGCGCGGCGTTCGGCAAATCGCGCTTGTTGTATTGAAGGACGTAAGGGATTTCCGCAATGTTCAATTTCAAGGAAGTCAGATTGTCCATCAGGTTCTGGAAGCTTTCCACGTTCTCCGGCATTTTCTCATATTGCGAATCGGCGACGAACACGATGCCGTCCACGCCGCGCAAAACCAGTTGCCGTGTGGTGTTGTAAATCACCTGGCCGGGCACGGTGTAAAGCTGGAACTTCGTCTTGAAACCCCTGATGGTCATTGTCTCGATCGGCAGGAAGTCGAAGAACAGAGTCCGGTCGGAACTTGTTGCCAGCGAGACGAGCTTGCCCTTGTTGCCGGCTTGCGTCTGCACGTGGTCATGAACTTGCACGAGGTTGGTCGTCTTGCCGCCCATCGCGGGGCCGTAATAAACGATCTTGACCTGCAATTCCTTGGTTGCTTGGTTGATGATGGCCATAACATTATTTGTTTTTGCGATCCAGTTGTCCGGCAAGCGCCACCAGCGGCGCCGCAGGCAATGCCTCGCCCGGTCGTCCGAACACGGCGAGATAAACGGCGTTCACGTGGAAGATTTTCCACGACACGTTGCCAACTGTAAAACTTAAATTGTTTATTTCTCCCATGTGCAGGTCCTTTGTGGTCTGGCCCGCGCGCGCGAAAATCTGCGGCAAAAACGCCGCCAGCGTGTCGGGGTTCAAATCCGGCGCCACCTGGCTCGCTATCATCAGGCCGTCATACAAGGCGACCACGGCGCCGGCCACGCCGGGCAGCGTCACCGCGCGCGTCACGATTTCCCGCGGGGTGGCGCCGCGCGGCTTGAAATCAAAATCAGTTTCGGACAAGGCCCGCTGCTGGAATTCGGTGTCGCTCAAGGCATCCGGCTTTGGAAAATAATTTATCTCTTCCAGTCTTGCGGGAGCCGCAGGAACCGGAGCCGGAGCGGGTGCGGGCGCAGAGACCGAAATTGGAACTGGCGCGGGAGCGGGAGCTGCTGGTGCAGGTGCGGGAGTCGGAACTGAAACTGGCGCTGGTGCGGGAGCCGGAGCCGGGGCACGCGCGGGAGTCGGAGCCGGAACTGGCGCTCGCGCAAGGATTGGAACTGGCGCGGGCGTGGAAACTGGAGCCGGAGTTGGTGTGCGTGCGGGAACCGAAGCCGGAACCGGGGCATGCGCAGGAAGCGGAATTGGCGCTGGCGCTGGCGTGGGAGCCGGAGCCGGAGCTGGGGCACGCACGGGAGCCGGAGTCGGAACTGGCGCTCGCGCAGGAAATGAAATTGGAGCTTGTGCCGGTATCGGGGCCGGGGTCGGCGCTCGCACGGGAGCCGGAGCTGGTGCTCGCGCAGGAGTCGGAGCCGGAACTGGCACGCGCGCAGGAAATGGAATTGGGGCTTGTGCCGGCGTCGGAGCCGGGGCCGGGGCCGGCGCTCGCACGGGGGCCGGAGCTGGTGCTCGCGCAGGAGTCGGAGCCGGAACTGGCGCTCGCGCAGGAAACGGAATTGGAGCTTGTGCCGGAGCACGTGCGGGAGCGGATGCCGGAGCGGGTGCGGGTGATATGGAAACTTCCGCTTTTTTTGAGCCTTGAAATACGTTGGGAATTTCCGCCGACACGGAAATTTTTTGCTTTGCCAGGCCCGCCGTATTCTGGCGCGTAAAAAACAGCGGCGCGAGCACCTTGAGCGGCAATTCAACTTCAACGCCATCGTTGGCTGAAACCGGCGCCGGTTTGGGATCGATCATCGCGCGCAGATTTTTCCACATGATTGTCACGCGGCCGCGTCTGAGTCCGGGTTCGATTAGCTCGGCGGGCAGGGTGGCCTTCGCGCCCATCATGTTCGTCTGGCCCAATTCCTTCTTGATGGAGTCCGGCCATTTTTCCGCCAGCGCGGACAATGGCACGAGAATGGAATCTTCAACGGAAACTCGCGGCGCGGCATTGACACCGCCGGCAGCGGACGCGGCGGATGCGGATGCAACCGGAGCCGGAAACGGAATCGGCGCGGTGGCAGCCGGTTGCGGCACTGGAGAAACAGATTTGACCGGCGCCGGCTTGGGCGTGGTTGCCATGGGTTTCCGGACAAATGTCGGCGGCAGCTCGGCGGCAGCGGACGAAAACGGAATCGGCGCCGACGGGACAACGGCGGCGGGCGCGGCGGGAGTTGGGGCACCCGGCGCCGGCTTGGGCGGAGCCGCCATGGTTTTCGGGGCGGCTGCCGCCGGCGGCGCGACGGGAGTTGGAACTGCCGGCCTGGCCGCCGGGGCGGGTGCCTTGGGTGGCGGCGTCGGCGCGGCCTTGACTGGAGCTTGAGCCGGGGTGGAACCAACTCTTGCCGTGCTTCCGAACGGCCCGGGGATGTTTTCCGCCACTTCAATCTTTTTCGAGGAGCGGCGTGAAAGCAGGGATGGATTGATCCGCGAAATGACTTCGTTGAGCGGCAGGACAATCTGACGCGCGTCATTTTCAGCGGAATTATCAAACAACCCCGGGAGGCTGGCGCGAAGTTCACCAAAGGTAATTTTGACCGACCCGTGGGCGAGTTGCGAAAGGGTTTTTTCCATGGGGATGGAAACAACCGCGTCGGATGGCGGCGTCTGCACCAGCTTTTCGCACAGATCCATTGGCAACACGGTGATGACGGATGACAACGGCAATTGCAAATCGCCCGCGTTGGCGGCGGGCGCGGCCGACGCCGCGGGCGCGGGTGAAACCGGAGCCGGCGCGGATGGGACAACAGCGGCGGGCGCGGCGGGAGTTGAGGCAACAGGCGCGGGCTTGGGCGGAGTTGCCGTGGTTTTCTTGAAAAATGTCGGCGGCAGTTCGGCGGCTGCGGATGAAAACGGAATCGGCGCGGACGGGACTGCGGAGGCTGGCGCGGCTGGAGTTGGGGCGGCCGGCGCGGGCGTAGGCGTGGCTGCCGTGGTTTTCTTGAAAATTGTCGGCGGTATCTCGGCGGAAGCGGATGAGAACGGAATCGGCGCGGGCGGGGCCGCGGCAACGGGCGCGGCGGGCTTGGGAGTTGCCGGGGCAGACGCCGGTTCGGGTGCTTTGGATATCTGCGCGGTCTCGACTGGAGTTTGAGCCGGGGTGATGCCGGCGCCTGGCGGGCGCGTGCCGAACGGCCCGACGATGCCGTCCTCCACTTCAACCACCTTCCCGGCGCGGCGTGAAAGCAGCGATGGGTTGATCCGCGAGACAATTTCGTTGAGCGGCAGCACAATTGGACGTTTATCATTTGCGCCGGAATCGTCAAACAATCTGGGAAAGGCGGCGCGAATTTCACCGAAGGAAGTTTTGACTGAACCTTGGGCGAGTTGCGAAAGGGCTTGTTCCACGGGAATGGAAACAACCGCGTCGGGCGGCGGCGTCTGGGTCAGCTTCGCGCGCAGATCCAGCGGCAACACGGCGACGATGGATGACAACGGCAATTGCAGATTACCCTGGCCGGCGGCGGGCGCAACGGACTGCGGTTTGAGTTGTGGCGCGGCGGCAGGCGTTGCGGGGGGCGGGGGTGCGGCGGCGGCCACAGACTGTGGTGGCGCGGCAGCAGTTGCATCGCTGTTGTCGAAGCGCCGAAGCATGCCTCGCATAAACCCGGCGAATTTTGATTTCACAATGTTCGACATGAATGATTACCCTATACCGGGTTTTGCATAATTAACAAGTCACTTTTTGATTTAGCAGAAATCTTGCCACATCTGGAAAAATTGGTGATGTCGTTGATGGCGAGGTTCCGCGCCGGCTCCGCATTGCTTTTCAGCGCGTCGCCAATCGCTTTGAAGCCGCACATGTTACACCTACTGTCACTCGAATTGAGGGAATTGAAGCCGCCGTGGGGCCTTTGTTTTCGCGGGAGTTGCCGCCGGGCCAAGGCACCATGCCATGAGCACGCGCCGTCAAAATAAAAAGACGCAGACCCGGCGAACCGGGGTTATTTAGTTCGTCCGGGCGGTTGCCATTCGTTCACGGAAACGGTAGGATTATCGCACGGTGAATTACCAGAACATCATCGCCATTGAGCCGGGCAAGCGGGGTGGACGCCCGTGCATCAGCCGGATGCGCATCGCCGTGTCGGATGTGCTGGGCTGGCTGGCCGCCAGAATGTCGCGTGAGCAAATCTTGAGCGATTATCCCGAACTCACCGAGGAGCACATCCGCGTCTGCCTCGCCTATGCCGCCGACCGTGAACGCCGCGTGTTGACCGCCGCATGAAGCTGTTGTTCGACCAGAATTTGAGCTTCAAACTGTGCGGGCGGCTGGAGGATTTATTTCCCGGCTCGAACCAGGTTCGCCAGCTTCATCTGGATGAAGCCGATGACCGCAATTTGCCAGGGATAATGGCTTCACGATTGTTTCGCCGGATTCGGACTCTGCGGACATGGCCGCGCTGTATGGTTCGCCGCCCAAAGCAAAGTCATCTGGCTGCGATGCGGCAACCAGCACAACGATGCCATTGAGAAATTGTTTCACTGCCATGCGGAAGCCATCAATGCATTCGTGCAGGACGCGGAGGCGGCTTGTTGGGAAATTTACTGATTGAAGGCGGCACCCGTGGCCGCCTCGACTTCTGCGACGGTGCTCATGGAAAACGAATAACACCGGAACAGACAATCGCAAATGGGCTTTTTGCTATAATTTTAATCCATGTCTGACAGCGAACATCATCAGGAGTGGCACCCGCGCCACGGGCCGTGGCTCATCGCGCTGGGCGTGATGCTGGCCACGTTCATGCAGGTGCTCGACACCTCCATCGCCAACATCGCCCTGCCGCACATCGCCGGCAGCTTGTCCTCGACGCCGGACCAGGCGACGTGGGTGCTGACGAGCTATCTCGTGGCCAACGCCATCATCCTGCCGATGACCGGCTGGCTGGGAAATCATTTTGGCCGGAAACGGGTGTTCATTTCCTGCATCGGGATGTTCATATTCGCGTCGGCGTTGTGCGGCATGGCGGTGAACCTGCCGATGCTG
>JBEKRA010000078.1:0-8393 GCA_049519195.1 Verrucomicrobiota bacterium | reverse complement strand
TTTCCATTTGGTTTTTTTCACCGAAAACATCCCGGTCAACCGGGTTGGAAACACGACCGCATCCGGCTCTGTAAATTCACTCAAAATCCATCTCGTAGCTGTAGACGTTGCCGGCCAGCTTGCTGCGGATGATGCAGTTGGATTTGTTGATGACCGCCTGCATCGCCTTGTTGTCCGTGAGCACCTCGGCGGTGAACCCGCGGATGCCGTTGCGGCGCGCGATGCGCATCAGGTGTCTCAACTGGAAGGTGCCGATGCCGTGGTTCTGCCAGTTGTCGCCCACCACGAAGGCCACTTCCGCGAGGTTGGTCTTCGGGTCGAGATAATAGCTGCCGACGGCGATGATTTCCTCGCCATCCGCCGATGGCAGCGTGCCGACGATGGTCACGTCGTTGCGGTGGTCAATATAGACGAAATCCTGAATCTGGTGCCGCGAGACCCGCGTCTGGTGGCTCATGAAGCGGTAATAAATCGTCGCCTCGGACAACTTGTAAAACAGGTCGCGCATCCGCGGCTCGTCCGTCGGGTGAATCGGGCGGAAGTTGAGCTGCGTGCCGTTGTTGAGCAGGTAGGTGGTGCGGAGTTCCTTCGGGCCGACGAGAATTTTTCCCTCCTTGTCCGCCATCTCGGCGGAAAGGTATTTCGCGGCGATGGCCTCGCGGAGCAGGTCGGCGCGGAATTTCGGGTGCGCGATGCTGATGAGCGCCATCGCGCGTTCCTGGATGCTTTTGCCGTGCAGATAGGCCGCGCCGTATTCGGTCACGACATACTGGACGCCCGCGCGGGTGGTGACGACGCCGGCGCCGGGACTCAAGTGCGTCATGATGCGTGAAATGGTGCCGCCCTTGGCCGTCGAAGGCAGCGCGATGATGGCCTTGCCGCCGCGCGACTTCGACGCGCCGCGGTTGAAATCCACCTGCCCGCCCACGCCGGAGAAAAATTTCGAGCCGATGGAGTCGGCGCACACCTGGCCGGTCAGGTCAATTTCCAGCGCGGTGTTGACGGCCACCATCTTGTGCTGCTGGCGGATGATGGAAGGGTCGTTGACATATTCGGTCGGGTGAAACGCGAACAGCGGATTGTTGTCCACGTAATCGTAGATTTTCTTCGTGCCGAGGCAGAAGCTGGCGACGATTTTGCCGCGGTCAATCGCCTTGCGGTTGCCGGTGATGGCGCCGCACTCGATCAACTCGATGATGCCGTCGGTGACCATCTCGGTGTGGACGCCGAGGTCTTTTTTGCCCTTCAAAAAGCCGAACATCGCCTGCGGGATGCGGCCGATGCCAAACTCAATCGTCGAGCCGTCCTCCACGAGCGCGGCAATGTATTCGGCAATCTGCCGGGTCGTCTCGGTGACCTCGGCGGGCGGCACTTCCAGAATCGCCGCCTCCGAAGACACCAGCACGTCAATGTCGTTGACGTGGATGAAACAATCGCCCAGCGTCCGCGGCATGTTTGGGTTGACCTGTGCGATGACCAGCGAGGCGTTTTCGGTGGCGCTCTTCACAATGTCCACCGACACGCCGAGGCTGCATGTGCCGTATTGGTCCGGCGGCGTGACATGAATGAGGGCCACGTCCAGCGGGAGCTGGCCGGAATCGAATAGGCGCGGGATGTCCGACAGGTGAATGGGCGTGTAGTCGCCCAGCCCTTCCTGGATGATGTCGCGCACGTTTTCGGCGATGAAAAAGCTGTTCACGCGGAAGTAATGCGTCAGCTCGCGGTGCGCGTAGGGCGCGTCGCCGAACGTGAGCAGGTGGACGATTTCCGTGTCCGGCAGTTCGTAGGCGCGCCTGCTCAACGCGCTGACGAGTTCGAGCGGCTCGCCCGTCCCGGTGCCAATGAAGATGCGCTGGCCGGGCCGGATTTTCTTCACCGCCTCGGCGGCGGTGAGGATTTGCGACTTGTAAGTCTCCTGCCAGTTCGGGTCGTATGAAATCGGCTTACTCATGATTTTTGGCGTCGGTTGCGGTGATTGAAAGTGTCATGCGGGCATCGGCCACGTAGGCCTGCACGCCGACCGGCCCGACGATGAACGGGTTGATGTCCAGCTCCAGAATTTCCGGATAATCCGTGGCGAGCTGGCTGATGCGTTGCAACGCGCCGGCAATGGCTTCCAAATCCACCGGCGCCTGGCCGCGCGCGCCCTGGAGCAGGGCGTAGGAGCGCGTGCCTTTCAACATCTGCATCGCCTCCTCCGCCGTGATGGGCGCGAGGTGGAACGTCACGTCCTTCATCACCTCGACGAAAATGCCGCCGAGGCCGAACATCAGCATCGGGCCGAACTGCGGGTCGCGCGTCATGCCCAGGATCACTTCGCGCCCGCGTGCGCCCATTTTTTCCACATAAGCGCCGCGCAGGTGCGCGTTGGGGGCGCGTTTCTGGATGCGCAGCATCATCAAGTCAAACGCGTCGCGCACCTGCTCGGCGTTGGCGAGGTTGATGCGCACGCCTCCGAAATCGGATTTGTGGATGATGTCGGGCGAGGATATTTTCAGCACGACCGGATAATTGAGACGTTCGGCGATTTCCACCGCTTCGTCACCGGTGCGGGCAAGCTGGCCGCCCAGCACGTTGAAGTCGTAGGCGCGCAAAATTTCCTTGGCCTCCACTTCGCCGATTTGCGCCCCGCCGGTGCGCGCCTGCGTGCTGATGATGCGGTCCACCCGGCGGCGGTTGACCGGAAAGCGCGTGACGACGCGGGCGGGACGGCCGCGCCACGCGGTGTAATCGCACATCGCCCGGAACGCGGTAACGGCGCGGTCCGGCGATGGATAATTCGGAATGCCGAGGGCCTGCAGTTTTTCCTTGCCCGCCGCCACTTCGGTTCCGCCCATGAACGCCGCCAGCACCGGCTTTTTGCCCTTGTGCGCCTTCGCCAGCTTCTCCGCGAGTTCCAGCGGGCGCGTCATGTTCTGCGGCGTCACGACCACGATGATGCCGTCAATCTTGTCGTCGTCCTGCATGATTTCAAACGCCTTCACGTAGCGGTCCGGCTCGGCGTCGCCAATCACGTCAATCGGGTTGCCGAACGCCGCGGAGTCTGGCATGCAGGCCTTCAGCTTCTCCACGCTGGCCGGGCTGGGCGAAACCATTTTCAAACCCAGGCCTTCCGCAGCGTCCGCCGCCATGATGCCGGGGCCACCGGCGTTGGTGATGATGGCCACGCGCTCGCCGGCCGGCAGCGGCTGCATGGCAAAGGCCGTCGCGTAATCGAACAGCGCCTCAAAATTTTCCGCGCGGATGACGCCCGCGCGCCGGAACGCCGCGCCGTAGGCGATGTCCGCTCCCGCCAGGCTGCCGGTGTGGGACGACGCCGCCTTGGCCCCGGCCGAGGTGATGCCGACCTTCAGAATCACGACCGGCTTGACCGCCGCCGCCTGTTCCGCGATGCGCAGGAATTTGTCGCCCTCCTTGATGCTTTCGAGATAACCGGCGATGACCCTGGTTTCCTTGTCTTCCGCGAGCGCCTGGATGAAATCCACCTCGTTGAGGTCCGCCTTGTTGCCGAAGCTGATGACTTTGCCGAGGCCGAGCTTCTTTTCCGCCGCCCAGTCGAGGATGGCCACGCACAGCGCGCCGGACTGGGAAATGACGGAAATTTTTCCCGGCGGCGGCACCGAGGGCGCGAACGTGGCGTTCATGGCGTGGTCGGTGTTGAGCACGCCGAGGCAGTTCGGCCCGACCATCCGCACGCCGGCGGCCCTGCAGATTTCGACCAGTTCCTTTTCCGCCGCCGCGCCCGCCGCGCCGACTTCCTTGAATCCGGCGGTGATGACAATCACCGATTTCGCGCCCGCATCAATGGACTGGCGCAGCGCGTCATTCACAAATTTCCCCGCGACGACGATGACGCTCAACTCAATCTTTTCCTTGTATTCATCGAGCGATTTGTAGCATTTGAGGCCGAGGATTTCGGTGGCCCCGGGATTGACCGGCACGATTGCGCCCTTGAAGCCGCCGTTGACCAGGTTGGCCAGCACCGCGTAGCCGACCTTTTCCGGGCTGCGCGAGGCGCCGATGACGGCGATGCTCTTCGGATATAAAAGCGTTTCCAGCATAAATTTTTTCGCTGACGAAGCATCCCCGTTTTGTGGAAGGGGTGCTTTACAAATGTTGTTAAAGGCTTCGCCTTTTTTGCATGGCGCCATCCGGTCTTTGTCTTTGAACCAGCGGCGTTGTTTGCATCATAATGCCTTTCAATGGCATTCTCCACCCCAATCTTCCGCTCGAATGCAGCTTGTCGCGTCGAAGCGCGGCAGAGACGGAAATTGACGCTGCCGGATTCCCGGCACACACTTTGCCGCATGGCAAAGAAAACCGCTGCCAACGTAGGACAGGCGTCGCGCCTGTCTCCAAAATCAGAAAAGAATGCGACAGGCGCGACGCCCGTCCTACGCCCAAGCACCCTCCTCGACACGCGCGTTATTTATTGCGGCGACAATCTGGAACAGCTCGCCAAGCTGCCCGACGCCTGCGTGGATTTGATTTACATTGCCCCGTCTTTCAATTCCAACCGCAACTACGAGGTCTTCCGGGGCGAGACTAGGGAGAAGCGCGCCTTTGAAGACCGCCACGAGAACACCAAGGCTTGCATTGACTATCCATGAAACCAATCCCAAAGTCTTGCACGGTTGGCACCTTGTTGAGCCTGCTGCTCCTATGCAATGGCGCGGCAGAAAATTCAATCCGCCCACAGCTTCCCGCTGACGTGTCCATGAATGAATCTGCCGGTCGTGGAGGTGATTTGATTGTGACACTCCGGCTGGAAAGTGGCGAAGAACTGCCATTTCTGGTGGACTCCGGGGCATCGGGCACGAGTTTCGACACTTCCATGGAGCCCAAATTGGGCAGCCCCATCGGCACGATGATGATTCAGAGCTGGGGCAAGCATCAGAAAGTAAATGTCTATGCGGCCCCCCGGCTCTATTTGGGCGGTGCTCCGTTGATGAAGACGGGCGGGGGCGTTATTGCCTATGATTGCAAATACACATCGCCTGATGGTGGCCGCCCCGTCATGGGAGTTCTCGGAATGGATGTGCTGGAACACTATTGCCTGCAACTGGATTTTGCCGCAGGTAAAATTCGTTTTCTGGACGATGAACACGCGGACAAAAAAACCTGGGGCAAGGCGTTTCCGATTGTGCCGCTGAACAACAAGGACGCGCGGCCGGCAGTGGCCGGAAATCTTCTCGGGCTACCGGCTCCACATTCGCTGATTGATTCCGGTTGCACTTCTGACGGCTGGTTGATGCCACAATATTTTCAACAGTGGACCAATCAGGCCGTGCCGCCAGCGAAAGGTGAAGCGCGCTCGCCCACGGTCATGTTTGGTGGAGAAGCGTATCCATTTGCTGATGTGGCGGAGAATCACGTCGAGTCTGATGGTATCGGGATTCATTTTCTGGCCCGGCATCTGGTCACGATGGATTTTCCAAAACGGACACTGTATCTCCAGCGCCAATCCATTGGCCCGCTCCCTGACCCAAGATTGAAAACCACCCGGATGGCCGCTTTGGATCCCATGATAAAAGCCGTGATCCAGGAAGACGTGGTCGCCGCGCGTTCGGAACTGGTCAGAATCGAGCAAAGCAACGCCACGGTTCTGGAAAAGACGGTCGCCCGGAAGCTCGCGGCGACTTTGGAAGACGAACCGAAGCCGTCCCCGACTGACGTGCCGGCTAAAATTGTCAGCCTGCCGTTGGGCGATGCCCGCCCGGAACAGGCCGAGGTGGGCTGGCTAAAACCGTCGGCCAACCGCATACCCCTGAACGGCCAGGTTGAATCGCCGTTGTTGGATTCGGGGAAAATCCATGCCACCGGCCTGTTCGCGCACTCCCCATCCCGTTATGTTTACGATCTGGGCGGTAAATGGAAGACGTTGCGCGGCGAAGCTGGTTTGCACACGGCGTTTCAACCCCATGCCTTCGGAATCGTTTTCGTCATCAAGACCGATGGAAAGGAAGTGTTTCGTTCCGACATTATTCGAGGATCAAAACAGGCCCGCTATGATATTGACGTTACTGGCGTCAAAATATTGGAACTTCTGGTTGAAAAAGCGAATGACCGAAATGGAGGTAATTGGGGCCTATGGCTCAATCCAACACTTTTCCGGGAATGATTCATCCAGGTAAAACAAAAGGAGAAGGCCGGTCGGACATAGACGCCTTTGGCAAAGCGCCGCCATCAGAAAATATTTTGCGGCGGTCTGCCGACGCGCCGCCACGGAGCAGGAGAGTCGTCCGCCGTCTCCTTGACAACTCGCCGCGCATCGTCACCGGCCTTCGCGCACTCGCAATATTTCCAGAAAGGCCGCCCGTTGAATTCCGCAACTCCGCTCGACAAAACTTCTCCCCCGCGCCATTCTGCACGCATGGCATTTGAACCGGAATCGCCGCTCGACTCGCTCTGGCAGGAATATGGCCAGGCGTTTCAGGATTGGGACGACCTCACGCTCGCGCGCTGGCTGGCGCAGACGCTCGGCGAGCTGGAAGGCCGCGCGTGGCGGCTGTCGCATCCGCTCGTCGGCGCCTACCGGCTGGCGGCGCAGATCGCGCATGACCGGCAAATCTGGTTCAAGCGGCTGGCCACGCCGCCCGCCGCCTACGCGGAATCGCCCTGCTGCCGAGCGCCGTTTCTGCCGCTGCTCACCCGCGACGTGCGCGAGTCGGGTTTGATTTGCCAGCATTGCAACGAGACACTCGTGCCGTTTGATGAAATCCCCGCCGACGTTCGCGCCGGGATCGAAGCGTGGGCGCGGCAATATGAACCCGTCCACGCCGTCGCGCACTGGGACGACCACCAGCGCCGGCGCGCGGGCAATTACGACGCGGCCTGCGAAAACGCGGCGGAGCAGGCGGAGCAACTGCTCTCGCGCGCCGGCCGCGAACTCGCGCCGAAGCTGCTGGATTCCTACGCCGCCGCCGTCTGGGAGGATCAGGACGAGTGTCTGGAGGTCAGGCCGGAAGACGTTCCACTTTGACGGGATAAATCCTGTTGTCCCGCGCCGGTGAAAAGCATATAAACGGCGCGTGAAGACGTTCCGAATCTGGTTTTTCAGAATTCTCTGGTGGCTGACCTTCGTGGCCATCGTCCTGGTGATCATTGTGATCGTGAACCGGGAGTGGATCGTCAAGGAACTGGTGGAGCGGCAGATTCGCAAGGACACGGGCATGAATCTGGAGATTGGCGATTTTTCCTTCAGCGTGCTGGATTCCAAGGTGACGCTCAACAATTCCAAGCTTTACAACCCGGCGGATTTCGGCGGCACGCTGTTTCTCGACATGCCGGAAGTGCACATCGAATACGACCGAGCCGCCCTGCGGAGGCACGAACTACACATCACGTTCATGCGCGTCAATCTCCGTGAATTGGACGTGGTGAAAAACGCGGCCGGCGCGACCAACCTCATGTCCATCATCAACAAGGTGGAGCCGCGACAACGCGGCGGCCGCGGACGGAAGGCCATCCCGCTGAACGGCTGCCAGTTCACGGGAATTGACGTTCTGAATATTTCCATCGGCACGGTTAAATTCATTGACCTGAAAAACCAGATGCGCAACCGCACGCTGGCCTTCGGCATTCGGAACCAGACGATTCCCAACGTGAGATCGCCCGCTGATTTCATCGGACTTGAGTCCATGCTCTGGCTCCGTGGCGGTTATTGGGTGGGGCTGCCGGGAAGCCGGCTCAAACACCCCGCCGGCGCCATCACTGTCAACACCACCGGAACCAATGCGGTCAATGCCGCCGGCACCAACGCCATTGGCACCAACGCCGTCAACACCGTCAGCACCAATACAGTCAACGCCATCGGCACCAATGCGGTCAATGCCGTTGATACCAACGGAGTCAATGGTGTCAAAGCGCCGTGAGCGATTGACGCCGGCGAAATTCAAAAGTTGTCCCGCGCCGTCGCACCGCGTATAACGCCGTCATGAAGTGGATTTTCAAATGGCTGCTCCGGCTGTTCATCGCGGCGGTGGCGCTCGCCGTCGTGGCCGCCATCGTTCTGCTCCTGACCTACAACTCGATTCTGCGCGTGGCGATGGAACATGCAATCCGCGCGCAGACCGGCATGGATGTGGAAATCGGCAGCTTGAAAATCGCCCTCATTTCGCCGACCGTGGAAATCCAGAATCTCAAAATCCACAACGCGCCGGACTTCGGCGGCACGCCGTTCCTCGACATCCCGGAAATCCATGTGGAATACGACCGCGCCGCGCTCGCCCGCCGCGAAATCCACATCAAACTCCTGCGCTTCAATCTCGGCGAACTCGACATCGTGAAAAACCAGGCAGGGAAGACGAATATTTTCATGGGTGGCCTCAAGTTGCCGGCCACGAATTCCACCGCCGGCAATCCCCTGGCGAATTTCAAAAAACAATCCGGCT
>JBEKRA010000077.1:0-8408 GCA_049519195.1 Verrucomicrobiota bacterium | reverse complement strand
TCGCGTTCTGCATCGTCACCGCCGACGCGCCGATGTTCGGACGCTGGCCCTTGTGCCACCACAGGACGAATGCGCTGGAGATGAAGATGGACGAATAGGTGCCGGTGATTATGCCGATGAGGAACGTGAACGCGAAGTCGTTGATGGCGCCGCCGCCCCAGACATACAAGCAGCCCGTGGCAATGAACACCGTGCCGGAGGTGATAATCGTGCGGCTCAAGGTCTGGTTCAGGGCCGTGTTGATGACTTCTTTGAAGGTCCCGCGCATCCCCAATTTCAAATCTTCGCGGATTCGGTCGAAGATGACGACCTTGTCGTTGATGGAAAAGCCGATGATGGTCAGCACCGCCGCGACGACGGTGGTGTTGAACTGGTGGCCGGAAAAGCCAGTGGCGATGCAATAACAGCCGATAGTCAGGAAAACGTCGTGAACCACCCCGACAATGGCGCCGACGGCGAAGGAAAATTCGTAGCGGAACGCGACATAGACAAGGATGCCGAACAGCGCCAGCAAGGAGGCAATGATGGCCGAGTTACGGACATCCGCGCCGACCGTCGCGCCAACGGTCTTGATGCCAATCTCCTTCAGTTTTGCATCTGGAAATTTGGATTCGAGGGTCTGCTTCACCTTCTCCGCCGTGTTGATGGAGGTCGTCACGCGCAGGGATTTCGCACCGCCGGTCACATCCGTTTGATACTGGATTTGCGCGTCCTTCTCGCCCATGACAGCCAGGGCGGCGCGAATGTCCTTTTCGTTCACCTTTAGCGCGAAGCTGAACGTCGTGCTGTCGCCGCCGCGAAAATCCACGCCGAACATTTTTCCGCCTTGCGTGAAACCGTAGCCAAGCGAGAGGACGACGAACGCCCAGGTGATGATAAACAACGGCTTGGCGGCCCCCATGAAGTTGACGTTCGTGGCGCGGATGAGATGGAACATGCCGAGCGATTTCAGCCAATTGCGGTCGAGCAAAAAGTCGAAAATGAGCCGCGTCACGACCAGCGCGGTGAACAAACTCGCCGCAACGCCGATGGTCAGCGTCACGCCGAAGCCCTTGATTTCGCCGGTGCCCTTCCAAATCAGGATGACGGACGAAATGAGCGTCGTGACGTGCGAATCGAAAATCGTTCCAAACGCGCGGGCGTAACCGGCGGCGATGGCGCCTCGCAGAGATTTGCCCTTGGCCAGCTCCTCGCGCAGGCGTTCGTAAATCAGCACGTTCGCGTCCACCGCCATGCCGATGGTGAGCACCACGCCCGCGATGCCTGGCAGCGTGAACGTCGTCCCAATGGAGCACATGACGCCCATCAGAATGATGATGTTCGTGACAAGCGCAATGTTCGCGGTGAGACCGGCCACGCGATAGTAAATCAGCATGAACGCCGAAACCAGAATGACGGCCCAAATGGACGCCTCGACGCCGCTGCGAATCGAATCCCGGCCAAGCGTCGGTGCAACGTCGTAGGAAGATTTCGGGACGAGCTTCGCGCGCAGAGGGTTTTGGAGGACAGCCGCCAGTTTCTGCGCTTCTTCCGGCGTGAAATGGCCCGTGATCTCTCCGTTGTTGTCAATCTCGCTGTTGATGTTCGGCGCGGAATAAAGCTGCCCGTCCAGGACAATGGCCAGCCGGTGGCCGATATTGTTGCGCGTGACTTCGCCAAACCGTTTTCCGGCGGCGTCCGTAAGCTCGAACCGGATGTTCGGCGCACCCAGTTGATCGCGCCCCATCATCGCGTTTTTAACTATGTCGCCAGCCAGGCCGTTCTCCGCCTTTTTCTTCACGATGACGATTTCGGGCGGCGACGGCCTGCCATTTTGCGGCGGCTCGACGTGCTTGAGCATCTCGCAATCCGGCGGAATCGGCTCGTTGTTGTCTATGATTTCCTGACTGTCCTCCTTCACCAGCCGGAATTCGAGATAGGCGGCCTTCTGGATGTTAATGGCCGCGCTTTCCTTGTCCGATTCCGACAGGCCGGGCAACTGGATCAAAATCTGGTTGCCACCCATCGGTTGAATGACCGGCTCGGCCACCCCAAACTGGTCCACGCGTTTGCGCAGCACCTCGACCGCCTGCGACAGCGCGCCCGCGATGTCCTTCGACGAAGACACGGCGTTGGTGTCGCCCGGGTTGGCCAGCGTGTTCGTGTCCATCTCGACGAGGAACGCCGTGCCGCCCTGCAAATCAAGGCCGAGCTTGATTTTCCCGGAAGCGTCGCGCTGAATCCGGTTCAAAATGAACGTCGTCGGGTCGGTTTCATTCGTAGCTTCAGAGATGCCGAAATACGGCACGATATCATTCGTGCCGATGGCGGCGCGCAAACTCGTGAACTCGCTGTTCGTCCCCGTCTTTTGCAACACGTCCACGCGCGCCATGATGTTCGTGAACGCGGCGTCCTGTTTTTCCGCGCGCGACGCGAACTCCTTCACCAGGTCGCGCGACGTCGGCGGATACATCTGGTAAAACGACCAGCAGATGATGAATACGACGAAAAGAAATTTCCAGAGATTGTTGTTTTGCTTCATGGCCGGTCAGGAGGCGGACGAGTCGCCGCCGCGTTCGAGGATTTCAACCACCGAGGATTTTGTCACTTCCATTTTGGCGTCCGCCGAGCGGAGCGAAATTGTCTTGTCCTTCACCGTGACGACGACACCGACGATGCCGCTGCCGGTGACCACCCTGTCGCCTGACTTCAGGCTTTCAATCAACTTCGCCTGCTGCTTGGCGCGCTGCGACTGGGGGCGGATCATCATGAAATACATCATGACGATCATGAGCACGATCAAAATCAGCGGGCTGCCGAACAATTGTTGCATCGGGGTTGGCGGCGCGCCTTGAGCGCCGGCCGGCGTTCCCGCCGCCGGTGTGGCGGCGGCATCCGCCAGCATCGCGTTCAATACATTCAAGTGCATAGTGAAAAGTGGCCGCATACTTTACGACAGCGGCGGCATTTGGCAAGCGTTAATCAGGATTTACGATTCACGATTCACGATTTACGCGCGGCCAGTATTTGAGAAGAAGCTCGTAAATCGTATATCGTATATCGAAAATTGGCCGGCGCTCACTTCAGTCGCGCCGCCATTTCTTCGCCCAAAATCGCCGCCTCGGCGATGGGCCGCTTCGCCTCGCCGCGCTTCACCATCGCGGCATCACGGAATGAAACGGCGCGCAGGTTTATTTTGTCACCGGCAATTTCCGCATAAGCCGCCACCGGACTTTGGCAGCCGCCACCCATACCGCGCAGAAACGCGCGCTCGGCGGTCACGGCCTGGAACGTGTTGAAATGATTCAGCCGCTCCACGATTTTCGCGATGCGCTCGTCGTCCGCGCGGATTTCGATGCCAATGGCGCCCTGCCCCACGCACGGCAACATCACGTCGAGATCCAGCACCGTCGCCAGCAGGCCGTCCGGCACGGCGTCGCCGGTGAGCGTGCCGTCGGGCTTGATGACAAAATTCAGCCGCATGATACCCGCGAGCGCCATCACGGTCGCGTCCAGTTCGCCGCGTTCAGCAACCTTCTGCATTCGCGTGGTGACGTTGCCGCGGATCTCGACCACGTTCAAATCCGGTCGCGCGGCAAGCAACTGCTCCTTGCGCCGGGTGCTGCTGGTGGCAATCGCCGCGCCGTTCGGGAAATCTTTCAGAACCGCGTGCGGCCGGAATCCGCGTAGCGCGCTCTGTCCCGGCGACCAGTCGGTTTGAAATTTAGGATTTGAAATTTGAAATTCCAAATAATCAGCCGAGCGGTAAATCAGCACGTCCCGCACGTCGGCGCGTTTGGGCGTGGCGACCAGAACCAGCCCGGCGGGCAAATCCACCGGCAAATCCTTCAAGCTGTGGACGGCAAGGTCGGCCTGACCCTTGACCAGCGCGACTTCGAGTTCCTTCGTGAACAAACCTTTCGGCAGCGTCCCGTCTTTTTTGGCCATCGAGGCCTTCTGCAATTTGTCGCCGGTGGTCTTGATGATTTTCAACTCGAACCGCAGCCGTGGAAACGCGGCGCGGCATTGCGCGGCGATCAAGTTGGCCTGCGCGAGCGCGAGCGCGCTCCCGCGCGTGGCTATGATGATGGGCCGTTCGGAAGACATAATTTAACGCAGAGATGCAGAGGACGCAGAGAACCCCGGAGAAAACCTTCTTTGCGTTTCTCCGCGTTCTCCGCGACTCTGCGTTGATTTTGTGCTGGCAAGCAACGGCTTTACTTTCTCCGCAATGATGGTTTCGCACCGCGCAATTTCCTCCCGGCGCAGTTTCAGATAGTCGTCGGCGATGCCCTGTAGGTCGTCCACGTTGTAAAGATAGACGTTCTCCAGAAAATTCACTTCGGGATCAATGTCGCGCGGCACGGCGATGTCAATCAGCAGCAACGGGCGCTGCCGGCGCGCCTTCATCAGCGGCTCAAGCTTCACGCGGTCCAAAATGTGATGCGGCGCGGATGTGCTGCTGATGACGATGTCAATTTTCTCAAACTCCCGCGCCCAATCGTCGAATTGCACGGCGCGCCCGCCCAGTTCGCCGGCCAGGGTCTGCGCGCGGTCAAACGAGCGGTTTGCCACGATGATGCTTTTCGCGCCGCGCGAAAGTAAAGCGCGCGCGGTCTTCTCGCTCATGTTGCCGGCGCCGATGACGAGCACTTCGCGTCCGCCGAGCGAATTGAAAATCTTTTCCGCCAGTTCCACCGCGACCGACGCGACGGACACGCTGCCACGCTGGATGTTCGTGTGGGTGCGGACGTGCTTGGCGGCGTGGAACGCGCGCTGGAACGCCTTGTTCAGCCGCACGCCGGTATGGCCGTGCTTGAGCGCAAGTTCGTAGGCCGTCTTGAGCTGGCCGAGGATTTCCGTCTCGCCAATCACCATCGAGTCGAGGCCGCACGCGACCTTGAACAGGTGATGCAGGCTTTGCGGCTCGGCAAGGAAATATATTTCTTCATGGTGGGGCGAGCGTCCTCGCGAGCCGGAATTATTCTCCACCGACGGCTCGCCGGGAGTCTCGCCCCACCGCAGCAGAAATTCCTTCAATACGGCGAATGCCTTTGCCGGTTCGAGCGGGGTCGCGGCGTAAATTTCCACGCGGTTGCACGTCGAGAGAATCACCGCCTCGCCCGCGACGCCGGAGTCGCGCAGCAATTTGAGCGCGTCGGGAATTTTTCCCCCTGCAAAGGCGAACCGCTCCCGCAATTCGACGGGCGACAAATGGTGGCTCAAGCCGATGACGACGATGTTCATGGATGGTGCAGCGGCGAGAGCAAATTCGTGCCCCAAAAGGTCAAAAGCAAAAAAACGAACGCCGCGATGAGGCAGACGGCCAGGCCGCGGCTTGACGGCACACGCAGCCGGCGCAAGCCGAGCAGCGCCAGATAAACAAACCAGAGAAAAATGGACCAGACCACTTTCGGGTCCGTCCAGTAAGGTTTGTCCGCCGGGCGCGGCAAATATCTGCCGGCGGCCAGCCCGACTGTCAAAAGGACGAACCCGGCGCATACCAGCCGGACGGCGATAATTTCCAGGCGTTGGATCGGCGGAAACAGCGACAGCACGGCCCGCAGCTTGTGGAATTTCAAATCATGCTGCTGCATCAGGAACATGGCCGCCGCGACCGCGCCCAGGCCGAACGCGCCGTAGGCCAGCAAAATCGTCGCGGCATGCAGGCTGACCAGCGCGCCGGAAAATTCCGGTTGCGGCCCGCGCGACGGGTCCAGCTCCGGCATCAGCGCGAACACGCCGATGGCAAACAGGACCGGCGACGCGAACGCGCCGAGAAACCGCAGCCGCGACAGCAGGCCGATGACCAGATACGCCGCGACAATCGTCCACGCGACAAATATCGTGGCCTCGTAAAGGTTGTTGACCGGGCAATGGGCGGCGGAGAAGCCGCGCTTGACCATCGCCGCCGTGTGCAGCGCGAACGCGGCCAGCAGGAGAAAATAGTTCGCATGGTCATCCCGCCGGAATCCGATTCGCCACAGGAAAACCGAATACACCGTGCTCAAGCCGTAAAACGCCACGGCGAGCAGAAAGAAATGCCGGTCGGTGAACCAAGCCATGCTGACAGGCTAATTCAGAAAAACGATTCTTAAAAGAAAATTGAAACCGCCATGGAGGCTTTCGGGAGAAGGCGGTTAAATTTCGCGCGGACGCTCAATCTGCTTTTTGAGATCGTCCGTGAGCAGCGTCCACAAGCGCGGGTGCGTCTCGACCAGTCGCGCGAGGTCGCCCAGGTCTTTGATTCGTTTGCTTTGCCGCCGTTCGGGGTCGCTCCAGGCTTTGATTTTGCCATTGAAAGTGTCTTCCAACGACGCCACGCGCAGCAGGATGCCATGCACATCGGCGGGAACGGCGTGGGCGGGAAAGTCGCGGTAAAAATCTTCCGTGCTTAATTGCAGGCTGACGCGCGAATGTCCGGTGAAGTTGACGGACCATTGAAACCGTTCCGGTCGAAACCCGGCTTTTGTGAGAACGGCCACGGCGCGCTCGATGGCGTCGGTGGCGACGACAAAATCAACATCTTGCGTCACCATCGGCTCTGCCGCCCAATGATTGACCGCAACTCCGCCAATGGCGCACCACGGAATGTCCGCGCCTTCCAAGGCATTTACCATAAGCATCACGTCATCCGTGCCGCCGGCCGTCTGCCAGTCATAAAATTTCTTGGCCGTCATCACTGACAGGTTAAACGCGGAAATGGACGGCGCAAGCGGCAACTTCACGGCGTAAAGCCCGCTTGCCAAACGCGCAGGGGTTTTGTCTAATTTGTCCGTGATTAATCAGCAAACACTCAATCGTTCCGCCAGTTATTCCGGCACCGGACTGCACAGCGGCAACCGGGTCAACATGACGATTCTGCCCGCGCCCGCCAACAGCGGCGTGCGCTTCCGCCGCGTGGACCTCGAAGGCAAACCGGAAATCGAGGCGCGCGTGGAAAACGTGGGCGACACGACCCGCTCCACCACGCTCACCAAGGGCAACGTAAAAATCCAGACGGTCGAACATTTGCTGGCGGCACTGTCGGGCTGTGGAATTGACAATGCGATCGTAGAACTGGACGCGAACGAGCCGCCGATTGCGGACGGCAGCGCGCGCGAGTTTTGCAAAATCATCCAGGCGGCGGGCATTGCGCCGCAGGCGGAAAAGCGCGAGCCATTCACGCCCAGCTCGCCGATTGAACTGAAATCGGGCGAGACGATGATGACGCTGTTCCCCGACGACGCCTTCAAAATCACCTGCACCAGCACGGACAAGAAAGGCCGGTTCACACAGTTTTACAGCACGGAAATCACCCCCAAGACGTGGGAAAAGGAACTGGCGCACGCGCGGACGTTTGGCTTTTACGAGGAAATCGAACACCTCATCAAAAACGGCCTCATCAAGGGCGGCAGCCTGGAGAACGCGGTCGTCATCCGCGACGACGCGGTGCTGACGACCGAGCCGCTGCGGTATCCGGAGGAGTTCGTGCGGCACAAGATGCTGGACATCGTGGGCGATATGTCGCTGCTGGGCCGGCCGATACGCGGGCATTTGATCGCGATCAGGCCGAGTCACGCGGCGAATTGCGAGTTCGTCCGGCAGATGGTCGCGCAGATGACCAAGCCGTTGCGCGCGGCGCAGACGTTCGGGCCGCCGCCGGCGCCGTCGTCGAAAAAAGATGAAAAAAGGGACAAGCTGCTGGAACAAATGGCGAATGGCGGCGAGCTGAACGCGGAGCAGGTGATGCAGATTCTTCCGCATCGCTATCCGTTTCTAATGGTGGACGGCGTGCTGAAGATTGAGGGCAAAAAAATCACCGCCTTCAAGAACATCACGAACAACGAGCCGTATTTTCCGGGGCATTTTCCCGGGCATCCCATCATGCCGGGCGTGCTGCAATTGGAGGCCATCGCGCAGGTCGCGGGCATCCTCATGCTCCAGCAAGCGGAAAATCTGGGTCAACTGGCCTTCTTCATGTCGGCGGAGGACGTGAAATGGCGCAAGCCGGTCCTGCCCGGCGACGTGCTGGTCATCGAGGTTGAATTGACGAAGGCGCGCGGAAAAATCGGCAAGGCCAGCGGCGTCTGCAAGGTGGACAACGAAGTCGTGAGCGAGGCTGAAGTCACGTTCATGCTGCGACCCGCCGAGTGATTTACGATTTACGATTTACGATTGACGCGCAAATGGGATAATTCGAGCCGGCAAATATATGACGCGTGAAGAAATGAAAGAACGGGCGAAGGCTTAATCTTGAATCCCATGGTTCATCCAACTGCCATCATTCATCCGCAAGCGCGGATCGGCCCGGGCTGCGAGGTCGGGCCTTACTGCGTCATCGGCGAGCACGTTGCGCTCGGCGAAAAATGCAAATTGCATTCGCACGTTGTCATTGACGGCCACACGACGTTCGGCAGGGAGAATGAAATTTTCCCGTTCGCGAGCAT
>JBEKRA010000076.1:0-8443 GCA_049519195.1 Verrucomicrobiota bacterium | reverse complement strand
CGCGGCGCTGGCCGTCGGCACGGCGCTGTTTGAGGAACGGGAATTGAGTTAACGAATGGAACGCAACATTCAAAAAAACGGTCTGGTGAATCTGGTCGCGGCGGCGGCGATTTTTGTCGCCGCGTTCGCGGTTGCCGCCTATGCCGGCTCGCTGGGCGGCCAGGCCGGATCGGTCTTCCTCGGCCTCGGAATGCTCGTGGCCTTCATCAGCTGGTTCCAGATGCGGCTCGAGGAGAACGAGCGCCTGGAAAAACTGGAGATGGGGGAACTCGCCCGCGCCGGCGGCGAATCCGCCCTGTTTGAGGCGAAGGCGTCGGAAGTTTTTCCCGCGCGCCGTTCGCGCGAGCAATTTGAGAAATATTTCGTCCCGGGGTTCGCCGTGTTGCTGTTCGTGCTGGAAGCCGCCGGCGCGTGGCTGCTTTGGAACTGGAGCGGCAAATCCATCGCGGCCATCAAGGACGCCAACGTCACGGCATCGCTTTCCCTCTTCGCGATTTTCGCGCTGCTGCTGTTCCTGCTTGGACGCTTTTCGGTCACGATCGCGCGGCTCGAAGACCAGCGGCTGCTGCGCCCGGGCGCGAATTTTCTGCTGGCGGGCGCGTATGTCTGCGGGTTCGCCGCGCTGGGCATCGCCGGCCTCAAAACCGAATTTTCCAGGGCCGATTTCTGGGTCGCGCGCGCGGGGTGCGTGCTGCTCGCCCTGATGGCGGCGGAAGTCCTCGTCACGCTGCTTCTGGAAATCTACCGCCCGCGCGTCCGTGGCAAGGTTGCCCGGCCGCTTTACGACAGCCGCGTCGTCGGCCTGCTCGCGCAGCCCGAAAGCCTGTTCACCACGGCGGCGCAGACGCTGGATTATCAATTCGGCTTCAAGGTTTCCGAGACGTGGTTTTTCCAGTTGCTCAAAAAAAACCTGCCGTTCCTGTTGCTCGCGCAACTGGCGGTGCTGTTCCTGTCCACGTGCGTGGTGTTCGTGGACGCGGGCGAACGGGCCGTGCGGGAGCATTTTGGCCGGCCGATGGCGGAACTGGGTCCGGGCGCGCATTTGATATGGCCGTGGAAGGTGGACAAAATCTACCGCTATCGCACGGAGCAAATCCAGACGTTCAATGTCGGCTTCACCCCGGACGCGCGGAGTGAAAGCTCCAAAATCATCTTGTGGAGCGTCGGCCACACAAGCGAGACCAATTTCCTCGTCGGCAACCGCGCGCCGGTCACGATCCAAAATGACAGCCTTGACACCAACGACACCTTCAAGGCGCCGCCGGTGAGCCTCATCAACGTCAGCATCCCGATTTTGTTTCAAATCACCAACGTGTTCCAGTGGGCCTATACGAACGCCGCCCCCACAAACCTGCTGGATGACCTCGCGACGCGGGACGTGGTGCGTTACCTCGCCGGCACTGACGTGAACGACCTGCTGACGCATCTGCGTTTCGAGGCCGCGGAAACGTTGCGCAATCAAATCCAGTCCGATGCGAACGAACACCGGCTCGGCGTGAAAATCATCTTTGTCGGACTGCAAGACATCCACCCGCCGATGACCGTCGCCGGTGATTACGAACAGGTCGTGGGGGCGGCGCAGACTAAGCTCGCCAAAATCCTGGGCGCGCAGGCCGAAGCCATCCGCACCAACGCCCTGGCCGGGGCGCGCGCGTTCACCGCCACAAACGTCGCCGATGCGGTGCGGCAGCAGCTCGAAGTCGGGACATGGGCGCGGGCGGCGCTGTTCACCAACCGGATTGCGGCGTTTGAAGCCGCGCCTGCGGTCTACAAGCAGCGCGCGTATTTCGAGGCGTTTGCCGCCGCGACCGCCAACGCGCGGAAATATGTCCTGCTCGTCACCAACACGCAGGACGTTTTGATTTTCGACCTCGAAGACAAAATCCGCACGGACCTTTTGAATGGAGTAAATGTTCCAAAAGATTGAATGCCATGAATAGAAATGTTTTGACCTTTGCCATCGGCGCAGTGCTGGTCGTGGTTTTTGCGCTGCTGCTGTTTGTGTTCCAAGTGCGCCAGTCCGAGACTGCCGTGATCACGACCTTCGGCAGGCCGGTGCGGAACATCACCGCGCCGGGAGCGTATTTCAAGTGGCCGTCGCCAGTCCAGCGGGTCTTCATATTCGACGACCGCATCCAGAATTTCGAGGACAAGTTCAACGAAACGCTTACGGCGGACCAAAACAATCTGATCACGAGCGTCTATGTCGGCTGGCAGATTTCCGACGCGGCGGCGTTCCTGAACCATTTCCGCGACGGCTCGGTGCCCGCCGCGCAGCGGATGCTTGAAAGCATGCTGCGCAGCGCCAACATCGCCGTGGTCAGCAAACATTCACTGTCCGATTTCGTGAACGCTGATCCGCAGGCGCTCAAGCTCAACGCCATCGAAAATGAAATCGAACAGGCCGTGCAAAACGAACTGCGGACCAATGAGTGCGGCATCCGGCTGGAGTTTCTCGGCCTCAAACGGTTCGGCCTGCCGGAAAGCGTCACGCAAACGGTGTTCGACCGGATGAAAAACGAGCGGCTGGTGCTCATCAACCGGGAGCAATACGAAGGCGAACGCCGGGCGCAGGAAATAAAGGCCGCCGCCGACCGGCAGGCCGCCGACACCATTGCCAACGCCGAGGCCGCCGCCACGCGCATCAAAGGCGCGGGCGAGGCCGAGGCCGCCAAAACCCTGCCGGTCTTCCAGCAAAATCCCGATCTGGCGGTTTTCCTTCTGCGCATTGATGCGATCAAACAATCGCTCAACCAGAAATCCACCCTGATTTTCGACGAGCGCACGCCGCCGTTTGACTTGTTCAGCCACCTGCCGACGAATGCGCCGGCAAAATAAAATTAAAATGCAACATCCAACATTCAACATTCAACATTCAACGCCCAGTGACGGGGCGATGAATGGCTGTTTTCTTGGATGTTCGGCGTTGAATGTTGAATGTTGAATGTTTTTTCATGAACGAACACGAACATCCCAATCACGGACACGAGGCGCCGGAGGCGATGGACGCCGGTTCCCAGGCGCTGGCCGAGGCGCTGCGCAGCAGTTTTGCGATTGTCAAAGTCGTGATGCTGCTGATGGTGCTGGCGTTTTTCGGCTCCGGTTTTTTCACCGTCGGCCCATCCGAAAAGGCGGTGATTTTGCGTTTCGGCAAGACCGTCGGTGAAGGCCAAAAAGCCTTGCTCGGTTCGGGATGGCACTGGTCGTTTCCGTATCCGATTGACGAAGTGGTGAAGGTCCCCATCACGGAAATCCAAAAGGTCAAATCCAGTGTCGGCTGGTATTTCATGACGCCGGAACAGGAATTGAGCGGCGAGGAGCCGCCCGCCGGTGAGTCGCTCAATCCGGCGGTGGACGGCTATGTAATCACCGCCGACCGCAACATCATCCACGCCAGCGCGACCCTTTACTACCACATTGACGATCCGATGCGCGCCGTGTTCGGATTTTCCTCCGGCACCAACCTCACGTATGGACTGGAGGGCATTTCCAACGCGGTGCAAAACGCGCTGAACAATGCGCTGCTCTATACCGCCGCGCATTTCAACGTGGACGACATCCTGCTGCTGCACGTCAACGAGTTCCACGACGCCGTGCTCCAGCGCGTAAGCTATTTGGCCGACCGGGAGCAGCTCGGCATCGGCATTGACAACTGCGAGGTTGATCACATTCCGCCGCGGCGATTGAAGAGCGTATTCGACCAAGTCACCATCACCCGCGAAAACCGCGTCAAGGCCCTGCAGACCGCCAGAAATTACGAAAATCAGATCACCAACGCTGCCAGCGGGCAGGCCACAACCATCATTGCCGTCGCCGAGGCTGCGCGCAACCGCTACGTCGAATCACTCTCCGCCGAGAGCAATCGTTTCAGCGATTTGCTGCCGAAATACGAAAGCAATCCCCGCCTGTTTGCCCAGCAAACCTTGGTGCCGGTCATGGCCCAGGTGCTCACGAACGTGCAGGAGAAAATCTATTTGCCCCAGCGTGCCGATGGCAAACCGCGCGAGCTCCGGCTGATGTTGAACCGGGAGCCGCCCCAGCCGAAAAACACGTCGGCGAATCCGTGATTCGTAAATCGTAAATCGAAATTTCATAAATTTGTATGCAAGTTAAGTCGCTATTGAGCCACCACGAACACGAGCACGGGCCGAACTGCGGCTGCGGCCACGACCACGAGCATTCCGTCGTGCATTTGTGGCAGGCTGTCCTCGGCGTCGTCCTCGTCCTCAACGCCTTCGTCGGGGACTGGCTGTTTGCGTCCGGCGGCACCGTCGCCAGCGCCAGCGCCATGCTCGGCGCGATCAGCCTGATTTATCCCATCGTCGTCACCGCCATCAAGGATTTGCGCGTCGGGCGCTTGAGCATCAACGAGCTGGTCGCCATTGCCGTGCTTGCGGCGTTCGCCTCCGGCGGCTTCGGCAACAGCATGAGCGCGGGCTACAAGACCGCCGGCCTCATCGCCTTTTTGATGCTCATGGGCGAACTCATCGAAACGCGCACCGCCGAGGGCGCCCGCCATTCCATCGAATCGCTCATCAAACTCACGCCCACTCGCGCCCGCCGCATCCGGCGTAGTGGCACAGGCATCTTGCCTGTGAGTTCCCCGGCAAAAACAGAAACACACGGGCAGGATGCCCGTGCCACCAAGGAAATTGAAGAAGAAGTTGCCGCGAGCGAACTGGCCGTAGGCGACGTCATCCGCATCCGCCCCGGCGACAACGTCGCGGCCGACGGCATAATCGTCAGCGGACAAGGCTCGTTCAACGAGGCGACCATCACCGGCGAATCCCTGCCCGCCGACAAAAAGACCGGCGACGAGGTTTTTGCCGGCACGCAAAATCTCACCGGCGTCCTGGAAATCAAGGTCAGCCGCGCCGGCGAGGACACGACGCTGGGCCGCGTGCGCGAGCTGATTCTCGCCGCCGAAAAGACCAAGCTGCCCATCATGAAAATCGTGGACCAATACATGGGCTATTACACGCCGCTGGTGTTGCTGATCGGCGTCTTGGTCTGGGCGTTCACGCGCGATTTGGACCGCGTCATCGCCGTGTTCGTTGTCTCCTGCCCGTGCGCGTTCATCCTCGCGACGCCGACCGCGATGGTCGCCGCGCTGTCCGCCGCCGCGCGCCTTGGAATTTTGATCAAGAACGTCGCCGACATCGAGGCCGCCGCAAAAATCAATGCGTTCATCTTCGACAAAACCGGCACGCTCACCACCGGCCAGCTCGCGGTCAGCCGCCTGTCGCCCATCGGCGAAACGAAGCCAGCCGAATTGCTGCTCATTGCCGCGTCCGCCGAAAAATACAGCAACCATCCGACCGCCAAGGCGCTCGCGCAACTCGCGGGCGAGGCTGGCGTGCCGCTGGCCGAGCCGAAGGATTTTGCCGAGACCGCCGGCCGCGGCGTGAAGGCGGAAATCAACGGCGCAAAAGTTTTTGTGGGTCGCGCGCAATGGCTCAAGGACAACGGCGTCTCCGAGGATTTTCTCAAATCGGTTGACCTGAACGAGGCCGAGGGCTGGAGCTTGATTTTTGTCGCACGAAACAACCGCTGCATCGGCTGGGTCGGCTTGCAGGATCAGGTCCGTGCGGAGGCAAAAATCGCGCTGGCCGGATTGAAGGAAGCGGGCGTGCGCCGCGTCGCAATGGTTTCCGGCGACCGGCAGGTGGTTGCCACGCGCGTTGCCGCCGAGATCGGCTGCGAGGAGGCGAAGGGCGATTGCCTGCCGCAGAACAAGGTGGAATTTGTCCGCGCCATGAAGGCGAAGGGCTACAAGGTCGCGGTCATCGGCGACGGCGTGAACGACGCGCCGGCGCTGGCGGCGGGCGACCTCGGCATCGCGATGGGCGCGGCGGGCAGCGAAGTGGCCATCCACAGCGCGACGATTGCGCTGATGAACAACGACCTTCAGCGGCTGCCGTTCCTGGTGAAGCTTTCGCGCAGCACGCGCACGGTCATCAACCAGAACTTTGCATTTGGCATCTGCTTCATCATCGCCGGGTTGTCGGCGTCGGCGTTCGGCTTCATTGGCCCGGTCACCGCCGCCGTTTTGCACGTTGTCGGCACGTTCATCGTGATTTTCAACAGCGCCCGCCTCGTGCGCAAAGGCGAGGAACTGGAGCATTTCCATCCCGAACCCATCGCCGACAAACACGACCACGGCTCGCATCCGAAGCCGACGGGCGAACTGACGCCGAAGCTGGCGTGAGTTAAAAGTTTTGTGATTGAGGAATTGTTAATGCAACTTCGACTCACATGGAACGACCTTTTAATTCAGAATATTTCTGAACCAAACGCTCATGGTTGGCTCGGTTGTTGGCAAGGAATTATCAAAGGTAAAGTTGCGCCTGTATTCATGTCGAAATTTGGCGATTGGTTTTTGCGTCTTCCTGACGGTAGCACAAATGAATTGTCAGTAATTGAAGGCACATATTTGAAAATTGCTTCTACGCCAGACGAATTTTCCAGTTTGGTGAATACTGCAAAATGGCAGGAAGAACATTTGATGTCGTTAATTATTCAACAGCTTCACGAACGCAAGATTGTTCCGCAAGAAGGACAATGTTACGCATTTGCACCGCACCCAATTTTAACAGGGCGAATTGATATTGATCGTGCAATGCTCATGGACATTGGCGTTTGGCAGCATATTTGCGCACAAACGATAAATGTTCACCACGAGGAATTGAAAACAGTCTAAAATCTATGCCCGTCGCCGAATTAAATCCGCAATCCGCAATCCGCAATCCGCAATCTGACGAAGTGGTCGTCTCCGTGCGTGGCCTGACGAAAGTGTTCAAAGATTTCTGGAACCGGCCCAAGGCGCGCGCGGTGGACAACGTGGATTTTGAGGTCCGGCGCGGCGAGGTCTTCGGACTGCTCGGCCCGAACGGCTCCGGCAAATCCACAACAGTCAAGCTGCTGCTCGGTTTGCTGAATCCCACGAAGGGACACATCGAGGTCTTCGGCCATTCGCCGCGCCACGTCCAGACGAAATCGCGCATCGGCTATCTGCCGGAGGAATCGTATTTGTATCGCTACCTCAACTCGCGCGAGACGCTGGATTTCTTCGGGAACCTTTTTAATCTCTCGAAAGGCGAACGGAACAACCGCGCCGGGCAGTTGCTGGAAATGGTCGGTTTGAACCAGGTCCACACCCGCGCGGTCGGCGAATTTTCCAAGGGCATGCAGCGGCGCATCGGGCTGGCGCAGGCGCTCATCAACGATCCCGACCTGGTGATTCTCGACGAGCCAACTTCCGGCCTCGACCCCATCGGCTGCCGCGAGGTGAAGGATTTGATCGTCGCGCTGGCGCGCCGCGGCAAGACGGTGATTTTGAGCAGCCATTTGCTGGCGGACGTCGAGGACGTTTGCAACCGCGTGGTGATTTATTACGGCGGAAAAATCCAGGCCGCCGGCACGCTGAAGGAACTGCTCGCGGAGCCGGACACGCTGCGCATCACAACGCCGGTGCTGCCGCGTGAAACGCTGGAGCGCGTGCTGGAAGTCATCCGCCGCGACGTGGCGAACGACAAGGTGCGCGTGGACAATCCGACGCAAAACCTCGAAAGCTATTTTCTGGACGTGGTGGAAAAGGCGAAACGCGCGGCGCAGGAAACGAGCGGCGCGCAATCCGGCGCGCGGGTGGCGGCCTATTTGCGGGCGGACGCGGAAGAGCGTCCGGCGGCGGATAAAATTCTGGACAAACTGGCGCTGCCGCAACCGGTCGCGCAACCCGCCGCCGAACCCAGGTCCGCCGCGCAGGCTGCCGTGCCGAAAATGGACGAGAAAAAACTGGAGGCGATGGCCAGGGTTTCCGCGCCGTCGCCATCGCCGGCAAAACCCGCGCCGACGCCGGAAACGAAGCCGGCGGATTTGTCGAAGGCGGATGAAAAATTGTCGTCGCTGCTCGGAAACAAAAAGTAGTTTTAGCCACAGATTTTCACAGATGGACACAGATTCTGAAAAAAATTCGCGGCGGGCAATTATTGGATTTATCTGTGCGAATCTGTGTTCATCTGTGGCTTCAAAGTAAATGCAACGAATCTTTGCCATCGCCTGGTTGACCTGGAAGGCCGCGCTGCGGTTCCGGCTGTTTCTTGTCATCGCGGTGCTGCTGCTGGCGGCGGTGGTCGTCCTGCCGGTTTTGATCAAGGACGACGGCACGGCGCGCGGGTTCACGCAGATTTTGCTGACCTACACGTTGAGCGCCATCACCGGGCTGCTCGGACTTTCGACGCTGTGGCTTTCGTGCGGCACGCTGGCGCGCGACATCGAGGAATGCCAGATGCAGGTCGTCGCCACCAAGCCGATTGCGCGCTGGCAGATCTGGCTGGGCAAGTGGCTTGGCATAGTGATGCTGAACGCGGCGCTGCTGGCGATTTCAGGGGCGTGCGTCTTCGGCCTGTTGCAGTGGCGCGCGGCGAAATTGCCGGCGGCGGAA
>JBEKRA010000075.1:0-8449 GCA_049519195.1 Verrucomicrobiota bacterium | reverse complement strand
GGCAAGTGCCGTCAGTGCGGCCACGTCTTCCGGGTGCGTCCGCCATGGGAAGGATTGAGCACCCATTTCACCAAGGAGTTTGAAGCCTTCGCCCTGCTGCTGATGCGCGAGATGCCCATGAGCAAGGTGGCCGAAGCGGTCGGGGAAACGGACACCCGGTTGTGGCGGATGCTTTTCCGGCAGGTGGACGCGGCCTATGCCGAGGCGGATTTCAGCAACGGGTGCTGTGTGGGCGTGGATGAAATGAGTGTGCGCAAGGGCCACGAGTATATCAGCGTCTTTGCCGACTTGGTGCGCAAACGGGTGCTGTTTGCCACCGAAGGCAAGGATCAGGAGACCTGGCTTGAATTTGTGGAGGCACTGGAAAAACACAATGGTCACAGGCATGCGCTTACGCAGGTGAGCATGGACATGAGTCCCGCCTACCAGCGTGGCGTGGCGGACAACTGCCGGAATGCACAGGTGGTGTTCGACAAGTTTCATGTGATCAAAAATGCCAACGAGGCGGTGGACAAGGTGCGGCGGGCTGAAGTGCGGCTGGGGGGCAAGGGCGTCTGGGAAGCGCTCTACAAGAGCCAATGGCTTTGGCGCAAAAACCCGGAGAATCTGACCGACTTGGAACAGGCGCGGCTGGCTGGAATCAAAAACAAAAATCTCGGCACGGCCAAAGCCTATCAAATGCGGCTGGTGCTCCAGGACATCTACCGATCAGCGGATGCGGGTCTGGCGCGGCGGCGCTTCCAAGTCTGGTGCCGGTGGGTGCGATGGGGCGCACGGTTTTCCAAGACCAATCTTTTTGCTTCGATGGTGAAGCTGGCGCAAATGATCGAAAACCATCTGGCGGGAATCTTGGCGCACTGGAAGTGGGGCCTGACCAATGCATTCATGGAAGGTTTGAACAGCGTCTTTAGCGCGACCAAACGCAAGGCGCGCGGCTACCGTTCCACCACACACCTGATCACCATGCTTTACTTCACCGCTGGCAAGCTCCGCCTGCCCCAATCTTGATTCCACCGAAAACAGCGGGGAACCCTTATTTCAATCATATCTTGCTAATTTTCAATGAGTTGCCGGTTTTGCCTTTTCCGGGTTGCCTTTCGGATTTGGGTTGGTTAAGCTGGTGTCATCGTTCTGGCATGAAGCTTGGACGGTAAAAGTTTTTATGGCTGAAGGTTACTGCGTCAAATGCAAGGCCAAGCGGGAAATCGCCGCTGGCACCGAGGAGACGATGAAGAACGGGCGCAAGGCGATCAAAGGCAAGTGCCCGGCTTGCGGCACGGTCATGTTCAAGATTTTGGGCGGCAAGGCCGCCGCGCCAGCCGCAGCACCGGCCGCAACACCGGTCGCAACCCCCGCCAATCCGCCGACGAGCTAATTATGTCGCATCAGCTCGCCTACGTCATCATCACCCCCTATTCGCTTTACAAGTCGCGCACCGGCGGCATTTTGAGCCGCCTCATCACGCGCACGGGCCTCGATCTGGCCGCGATGCGGATGTTCGCGCCAAGCGCGGAACTGGCAAGGCAATACGCCGAAGCGATTGTTTCCTCCGAAGACCCGCAGGATCGGAAAATTCAGGAACAAATCCACGATTACGCCCTCAAAAATCTTTCGCCTGATCCGAAGACGGGACGCCACCGGCGCGTTCTGGTGCTGGTTTTTCGCGGCGAAGACGCGGTGCGCAAAGTGCGCACAGTCGTCGGCAATTTAAGCCCCGACCGCCGCAGCGGCGAAACGATCCGCGACACTTACAGCGATTTGATTTTTGACGATGACGGGCAGATTCGCTACTTCGAGCCGGCCGTGCTAGCCGCGCCGAACGTGAAGGAGGTGGAGGCGAAATTGAAATTGTGGGCGCGTTATTCAGATTCCGACGGCGGCGTTTTGGAAAACGTCATCGCCTACGCGCCCGGCCAGAATGTCGAGCGCACGCTGGTTCTCATCAAGCCGGACAACTTCAAATTCCCGACCGGCCGCCCCGGCAACGTGATAGATTTCTTTTCCCGCACGGGACTTTACATCATAGGCGTCAAGGTGCTGCACATGAGCCTGGCGCAGGCGATGGAATTCTACGGCCCGGTCCGTGAAGTGTTGCGCACCAGGCTCAAGGAAGATGTCGGCGAGCGCGTCGCACTGCTGGTCGAAAAGGAACTCGGCTTCAAAATACCGACGGAACAGCAGCGGGCGCTTGGCGAAATTCTCGGTCCGCTCCACGGCGACAACAAATTTGAAAACATCATGCGGTTCATGACCGGACACGCGCCGTCCGAAATCAAGACGGACGCGGGACGCCGCAAGCCCGGCACTCAAAAGTGCATCGCGCTGGTTTATGAAGGCGTGAATGCCGTCCGCAAAATCCGCGACGTGCTCGGCCCGACCGATCCGTCCAAGGCGCCGCCCGGCTCCATCCGCCGCGAATTCGGCTCGAACATCACGGTCAACGCCGCGCACGCCAGCGACTCCGTGGAAAACGCCAGACGCGAGATGGCCATAGTCAATCCCGGCGAGAACAACTTCAAACAGGTTGTCAAAGAGACTTATGGGAAGGTGTGAGTTTGAGTTCAGGCTTCGGCCTGTATTACAGCCGGCAAGCTAAAGATTGAACTCCAACTCGCGCAATTGATCCAGCAGCCGCGCGTCGGCGGCTGGAAACTCAAAAGTGGCGAGTTCAGTCTTTGTCACCCATTTCACTGCGGCGCAATCCAGTGGCTGCGGTTTGCCGGACAGGATTTTGCAGATGAAGAATTTCAACCGGACGGATTTCTCCGGATAGGCATGGACAACTTCCTCAAACAATTTGCCGACTGAAATTTCCAGGCCAAGTTCCTCACGGATTTCCCGGACGAGGCATTGCTCGAACGTTTCGTCCGGCTCGCGTTTGCCGCCGGGAAATTCCCAAAGCCCGCCGAGGTGCGCGCCCGCGTGGCGCTGGGTGATGAGCAGCTTGCCGTCGCGGAAGATTAGCGCGGCGCTGACTTCAACGGATTTATGATTTACGATTGATGATTTACGATTTAAGCCAAAATGGCCGCCAGGCTGTTTTCCAATCATATATCATCAATCATAAATCACAAATCACCTGCCGACGCTCTTGTAAATCCAGCCGAGCCGTTCCATTTCATCGCGGTCAAAAAGATTGCGGCCATCAAACAAAATGGGGTGCGTGAGCGATTTTTTGGCGCGGTCAAGGTCCAGTTTCTTGAATTCGTCCCATTCCGTCGCCACGACAAGCGCGTCGCAGCCTTCGGCCACGGCGTTCATGTCATCCACGTAGGTCACGTCCTTCAGGACTGCCTTCGCCTTTTCCATGGCCTTGGGGTCGTGGACGCGGAGCGCCGCGCCTTGCTGAAGCAGGCGTTGGCAAAGCTCGATGGCCGGCGACATGCGCACATCGTCGGTGTTCTGCTTGAACGCGAGGCCGAGCACGCCGATTTTTTTCTCCTTCAACACCCAGAGCGTGTCGGCGATTTTTTTGACAAAGCGGTCCATCTGCCCGGCGTTGATTTGCTGGACTTCCTTGAGCAACTGGAAATCGTAGCCGATCTGCTCGGCGATTTTGATGAAGGCGCTCAAGTCCTTCGGAAAGCAACTGCCGCCGAAACCGATGCCGGCGTTGAGGAAGCGCCGGCCAATGCGCTCGTCCAGCCCGATGCCATTGGCCACTTCCTGCACGTTCGCGCCGGCGGCTTCGCAGACATTGGCGATGGCGTTGATGTAGGAAATTTTCAGCGCGAGAAAGGAATTCGCCGCGTGCTTGATGAGTTCGGCGGAGTTGATGTCGGTGACGACAATCGGCGCGTTGAACGGCTGGTAGATTTCCTTCATCGCGGCGACCGGCCGTTGCGAACGGACGCCGATGACGATGCGGTCCGGCTTCATCAAATCGCCGACGGCGAAACCTTCCCGGAGAAATTCGGGATTGCTGACGACATCAAATTCCACCCGTGCCTTGCAATAGCGCTTGATGGTTTCCGCGACCTTTTCGCCGGTCTTGACGGGGACGGTGCTCTTGTCCACGACGATTTTGTAACCGGTCATGGCGGCGGCGATGTCGCGCGCGACGTGTTCGATGTAGCTCAAATCCACCGAACCGTCCGGCTGCGGCGGCGTGGGCACGGCGATGAAAATCACGTCGGATTTCTGGACGCCCTCGGCGGTGCTGCTGGTGAATTCAAGCCGCCCGGCGGCGACATTTTTTTTTACGAGTTCTTCCAGACCGGGTTCGTAAATCGGGATGCCGCCGGATTGAAGCAATTGGACCTTCACGGCGTCGTTGTCCACGCACACGACATGATGGCCGACCTCGGCAAAACAGGTTCCCGTGACCAGGCCGACGTAGCCCGTTCCGATGATCGTCAACTTCATGTTTTATTTGCTCGATTTCAAAGGAGCCGCCGGGGTCGCCGGCAATTTGCTCCTCAACTCCATCGAACGCATGGCCGCTTCGGAACCGAGCGAGCCGTTTGGGTTGGCTCGGGCAACGTCCTGGTAAAGGACGATGGCGTCGTTAAACTTGCCTTGGGACTCTTCAATCCGTGCCAGGCCGAATTTCGCGGCGCTCACGACCGTGGCATCGGAAGAACTGTTGATGACCCTCTGATACGCGCCAACGGCCTGATCCGTTTTGCCTTGGGCATCCATGCTCGCCGCCACGCCCAGCGCAGCTTGCCCGGAGAATTCACTGACGGGATGCGCATCAAGAAATTTTTGGAACTGCGTTTGCGCGTCGGGAAATTTGCCCGCATCGAACAACGCCGCCGCTCCCTGGAGCAGCGCGCGCTGCCCCGCAACCGTGCCAGGATGCTGCCTGGCAACGTTCAAGTAAGCGTCAGCCAGCGGTCCCCTGCTGGAAATGGTCACCTGCGTCAGCGCCCGCCCCGCGGCGATTTCATTCGACTCGCGCTGGCAGACCATGAACCAGATTACGAAAACGGCGGCGGCGGCGATTGCCCCGCCGGCGATCAGCCGGTTTTTGTTGGCTTCAACCCAAGGCCACCATTTGAGGAAAAACAATGTTGTTGTGTCTTGCACTTGCATAGCGAACTGGCAGTGTTTCCGGCAGCCGCTCAAAACGCAAGCCGAAATCTTTGCCAAAATCTTTGGCGTGGGTGGAAAATTTGCTTGAGTGTCGGGCTGCGGCGGGCTTCACTTGGCGTGGTGGAGAGATGGCCGAGTGGCTGAAGGCGACGGTTTGCTAAACCGTTATACGGGTTAAACCGTATCGGGGGTTCGAATCCCCCTCTCTCCGCCAGTTTGTTTTACAATTGAACTGTGCGCAGGGAAGCGGGGCGTTCCGTCTTTTCCAGTCCCGATAGCCAGAAGCTAACGCAACACCGGTTGCTGGCGGGGTCTTGGCTCTTCAATAATGGGAGATTCATCGCCCCGTTCAGCACGGGGCCAAACCAAGGCAGGCAGTCGGCTTCTCCCGCGACGGCATGAAATTGGCCGTCGCGCACCGGAAAATTTCAATTTAAGCTGTTCAACACGCCGCGCGTCTGGCAGTCTGACCGGACATTTTTCAGAGAAAATGACACAAGCTTGACAAGCAAAATGGACAAACCGGCGACAACCAATCAAAAACTGATTTCGTGGGTCAACGAAATGGCGGAGCTGTGCCAGCCGGAGAAAGTTTTCTGGTGCAACGGCTCGGACGCCGAAAACCGGAAGCTATGCGACCTGATGGTCAAAAACGGCACGTTCATCAAGCTCAACGAACAGAAACGCCCCGGCTCGTATCTGGCGCGCTCGAATCCGAGCGACGTGGCGCGCGTGGAGGACCGGACGTTCATCTGCGCCAGGACAAAGGACGAAGTGGGGCCGACAAACAATTGGGCCGACCCCGCCGAGATGAAGCAGAAGCTGCTCGGACTTTTCAAGGGCTGCATGAAAGGCCGGACGATGTATGTGATTCCATTTGCGATGGGCCCGCTGGATTCCCCGATTTGCAAAATTGGAATTGAAATCACGGATTCGCCCTATGTCGTCGTCAACATGCGCATCATGACGCGCATGGGCCGGGCGGCGATCAACAAGCTCGGCGCGAACGGAAATTTCATCCCGTGCCTGCACTCTGTCGGCGTGCCGTTGCAACCGGGTCAGAAGGATGTCTCCTGGCCGTGCGAGCCGGATCCGAAGAAAAGATACATCGTCCATTTCCCCGACGAGCCTTCCATCTGGTCCTACGGTTCCGGTTACGGCGGCAACGCGCTGCTCGGCAAGAAATGCCTAGCGCTGCGCATCGCCTCAACGGTGGCAAAAAAGGAAGGCTGGCTGGCGGAGCACATGCTCATCCTGTGCATCACCTCGCCGCAGAATAAGAAATATTACGTCGCCGCCGCGTTCCCCAGCTCCTGCGGCAAGACGAACCTGGCGATGATGCAGCCGGCGCTGCCAGGCTGGAAAGTGACGACGCTCGGCGACGACATCGCGTGGATTCGCGTCGGCAAGGACGGGCGGCTTTACGCGATGAATCCGGAGACAGGTTTCTTCGGCGTCGCGCCCGGCACCTCGGCCCGGAGCAATCCACACGCGCTCACGGCCTGCGCGAAGAACTCGATTTTCACCAACGTCGTGCTGACGCCGGACAACGACGTGTGGTGGGAGGACATGGGCGTGCCCGCGCCGGAAACGGCCATTGACTGGGAAGGCAACGAGTGGACGCCGACGAGCGACAAAAAGGGCGCACACCCGAATTCGCGCTTCACCGCGCCGGCGGCGCAGTGCCCGGTGATTGATCCCGACTGGGAGAATCCCGAAGGCGTGCCGCTGTCGGCAATTTTATTCGGCGGCCGGCGGCCCCACACGATCCCGCTGGTGAACGAGGCATTCGACTGGGAGCACGGCGTGTTCATGGGCTCGGCCTGCGGTTCGGAAACAACCGCCGCCGCGCTTGGCACCACCGGCGTGATGCGCCGCGATCCGTTCGCGATGCTGCCGTTCTGCGGCTACCACATGGGCGATTATTTCGCGCACTGGCTGTCGTTCGCGCAACGCACTGACCGCGCAAAGCTGCCGAGGATTTATTTCACAAACTGGTTCCGCAAGGACAGCACGGGCAAGTGGCTCTGGCCGGGCTACAGCGACAACAGCCGTGTGCTGAAATGGATTTGCGAGCGCGTGGAGGGCACGGGCAAGGCGCAAAAGACGGCGATTGGCAATCTGCCGGCGCCGGACGCGCTCGATTTTGGCGGACTGAATCTCACTGGCGAAGATGTCAAATGCCTGCTGGCCGTGGACACGCCCGGCTGGAAACACGAGGTCGCGGATGTGGCGGCGAATTACGCGAAGTTTGACGGTCGTGTGCCAAAGGCCTTGAACGACCAGCTTGACGGATTGAAAAAACGGCTGGGTTGAGGCAAGCCAAATTTCTTCCGAACGCGCGGCGGAAAGATTTTTCTGGCGTTCGGCGCGGTGTTTGCTATTTGTGGCGAAAATAACCCGTAACAAAATTATGAAAAATCTGCTTCGCGCCTTTTTGCCCGGAATCGTGTGCCTCAACCTCGCCGCCTTTGCCCAGCCGGGACCGCCGCGCGGACCGCAATTCACCGGCGCGATGGACAAGCTTTTCGGCGAGAACCAGTCCTTTTCCGCCACGCTGGAGATGCAAACGGCGGACACGTCGGGCGGCACGATGACCATGCCGGGCAAAATCATGTTCGACTCCGGCAAGTCCCGTTTTGAAATGGACATGACGCAGGCCAAAGGCGGACAGATGCCGCCCGATGCCGCCGCCCAGATGAAGGCCATGGGCATGGACCGCACAGTGATGATCGGACGACCGGATAAAAAGGTCGCTTACATGATCTTCCCGGGAATGAAATCCTACGTTGAAAATGCGCTGTCCGACTCGGAAACGACCACGGCCACAAGTGATTTCAAGGTGGAAACCACCGAACTTGGCAAGGACACAGTGGACGGCCATCCCTGCGTGAAGAACAAGGTGATTGTCACCGGCAAGGATGGAACGCCGCACGAATCCACCGTCTGGAACGCGACGGATCTGAAAAATTTCCCGGTCAAAATCCAAACTACCGAACAGGGCCATAAAATGACCATGCTCTACAAGGACATCACCCTCTCCAAACCCGACGCCAGCGTGTTCGAGCCGCCGTCTGATTACACGAAATACGACAGCATACAGGGGATGATGCAGGCCTTTATGATGAAACAAATGGGCGGAGGCGGCTTGCCATTTGGCCGTTGAACCGGCACGACATTTCAAAAAGCAAAAAATCCCCGCGTCGCCATGGCGCGGGGATTTTTTGCTGTGACAATCCGGGCTGTTTATTATTTATGGTGCTTGCCCGCGTGTTTCGCGTGATGCTTTTTGCCGTGCTGCTTGCCTGCCTTGCTGGCGTTGGCAACTGCCTTGTGGCCATGCCCGCCCTGACCCTGGCCTGCGAGCGCGGTTCCGCCAAATGGCAGCGAAGCCAGACCAAAAGCAACGATG
>JBEKRA010000074.1:0-8456 GCA_049519195.1 Verrucomicrobiota bacterium | reverse complement strand
CGCAGCGAATCCGACAGTCCGTCGGAATCGTCCTGCATCACGCTGGTTCAATTGCGGTTCGAATCCGCACGTTGGCTGAAAACCAACTCCATGGTTAGGAAACCGGGAGAAATCCCATACTCGGTTCGAGGCAGCGAGACCAGCGCGTAAGCGCAGCCCGAAACCGGCCCTGCGAAAATCGCGTGAGTGATTTTCCCGCCGACAGACGGTGGTCTCCTGCCTCGAACCCATTTAGAAAGGAAAACATTATGAACTACGAAATCCTGTTTGTATTTATTGCGGTGGCAATTGTCGCCGGCTTTATCGTTCCGCCACTGCTCAAGAAATACCGCCACGTGTTTTGCGTGCCGGAAGGTTGGACGGGCCTCGTGTATCAACACGGCCTGTATGTGCGGCGCAACAACGCCGGACGCCATGTCATCTGGGGCCGCGGTTGGACCGTGAACCTGATTGACCTCCGCAAGGCATCGCTGCCCGTGGCCGGTCAGGAAGTTCTCACGGCTGACAGCGTCAGCCTCAAGATCAGCCTGCTCGTCACTTACCATGTGACCGAGCCGGTCAAGGCCGCGCATGAAACGCAAAACTCGTTGGGTGACCTTTACAATGCCGCCCAACTTGCCCTGCGTGCGGTCGTGAACGGTGTCGCTGTCGAGGCGCTGCTCAATCAGCGGCTCGAAATTGGCGCACAGCTCCTTGCCCGCGTGCAGCCGGAAGCCGCCAAGATCGGCATCAGCGTCCTCGCTGTCGAAGTGAAGGACGTGATCTTTCCGGCTGAACTCAAGCGCGCTTTCGCCGACGTATTGAAGGCGAAGCAGGAGGGTCAGGCAGCGCTTGAACGCGCACGAGGTGAAAGCGCTTCGCTGCGCAATCTGGCAAACGCGGCCCGTGTGCTGGAAAATAATCCAGCACTGATGAACCTGCGTCTGATGCAGTCGCTCTCGGCTGCACAGAATGCCGGCAGCACGCTGGTCGTGGGCATGCCGGGTGGCTTCGTGCCGCTCAAACAACCGGCCAAACCGGCCAGCACGGAGCACAATGAGGCGACCTAAACAACGTGGGCGGAGACGAAATCTCCGCCCGCGCTTTTGAAACATCAAACAATTAAAAAATGAAATCACAAATTCAAAACAGTTATGAAAAAGAAGTCCAAAACCGGACTTCGTGGATTCCAATTGAAGATTCTGGGTTATGGCAGCAACTCTTACTACATTGATCGAGTTGCTGATTTGGAGAAGGCGTTGGCCAAAAGGCCGCGCCGATTCCAGATTGACCTGGTTGGCAACGGAGAAATTCCGGCCGATTGGGCGCTGTTGATTCGTTCGATTCTGATTCAACGCGCGCCGCAAACCCAGCTCATCACCAATGCCCGTTCCAGCCTGCAAGGCGGATCGGTGCTGGTCTGGTTGTTGGGCGACTGCCGGATGATCCGCGCTGACGCGAGAATGTTCTTTCGTCACGTGGAGATGCCCGATGCCGATGAGGCAGACGAGGAATACGCTTGGAAGACGGGCGAGCCGAAATACACCGACTCGTTTTCCGAGACGGATCCCGAGGATGCCGACTTCGTCAAAGTGCTGCAGTTAATCAACGAGTTTCTTCCCGTGAAGGAACTTGCGGGTCAAGTAATCAACTTGCCCGTGCTGCGGCAGTTTGGCTTGGTTGAAAACGAGAAGTTCGACCGCTTCCTGGCGACCGCCTTGGGCAAGCCCCAGAAACCCGATGGAAGTTCGAAAGACGAACCAAAGCAGAAGCTCACTTGCGCCAAAGCCAAGGTTTCAAAGTCCGAATAATCCAACCACGAAGTTCCGACGCGGACGGAGGCGAAAGTCTCCGCCCGCACTTTAATTTCAAATCCCGTTGGCCGAGCAGATCAGGCGGCGGCCTGCAAAGCCGCAGAGGCTGGTGCAACTCCAGCACGGGATTCCAATTGCAGCGTAGCAGCCGACGTGAGGAGGCTCATTTCAAAATCCGAAAGACAAAATTGATCAGAGCCTGGTTGCCTCGGCTGCTGCGGAACTCACAGCCGTGCCGCCAGCTTGATGAAATTGCGCTTGGGTTTGTGCGCGGCGCGGACGGTGGCCAGATAGCCGGCAAATTGATCGGCCCGTTCCAACCGCGTCATCAGGTCGCGGATTTTGATGAGCAGCTTCACGGCTGCGGCATAACTGCCATTGTTCTTTTGGTTGACGAGCACTTCCGCCTGCTTTTGATAAACCGGAACCACGTCGGCGGGAAATTCCTTTTCGCGCAGCCGGGCCAGTTCCATCCACCAACTGTCATGGCAACCGCCGGTCTGCGCTTCGCGCCACGCAGCTTCCAAGTCTTGTTCCCACAGGAAGATTTCCACCAGCAACGAGTGGTCGGGCGGATGCGGCGTCCAGCCCCAGGCCTGCCGTTTTTGCGCGACCTGCCTTTTTTTGAGTTCAATTTCCGCGCGGACAAACTCCAATGCTTTGTCGCGCCAGGCAGGCCATTGCCGGATGCGGTCCGCGTGTTGCTTGAGCGTTTGGTAGTGTTCGAGCGACGTGTGCTCGGCGTAGATTTTCCAAACGAGTTGCATCGCTTCATCGTGGCGCTTCCGGCGATGATACTCATCGGCCAGAAATTCGCGCAGGCGGGAATCAGTCCGGTCGGGAAACGCCTTGACGCCGCGTTCGGCCCACGCCAGCGCCTGATCCGGTTGCCTGGCTTCGCGGTAGATTTCCGCGATTTGGAGGAAGACGTAGGCGTTGGAAAGGTCGCGCGCTTTGATGGCGACCAGCGCTTCAACGTCGCCGGTCTGGCGCGCGAGCGTTTCCATGATGTGCTTGATGCGGAAAGTGCGGCCATATTCCTCGGAGTCTCTTTCGCCGGGACGGACTTGCGGCACGCGCGCCCAGGCGGCTTCGGCGCGACGCCGGTAAGCGGCCAGACCGCGTTCGCCGAGCAGTTCCGCGTATGTGTTCGCCGCGCCGAAGAACGTGTCGAAGTGTGTGCGCATTTCCCAATCGAACAGGCGTTCGGCCAGCGATTCGGGGTCGGGCTTCGCGGCGTGGCAGGCTGCGAGATGCAATTCCTGGAGCCGCTGCAGAATGCCGCCCATGTAACCATCTGAATCGTCTATGCCCATGACCGCCTGCTCGACTTTGCCCAGCGCATGCTCGGTCAACTCGATGACTTCGGCGGCGCAACCCGCCTTGAGCAGGTCGTCAATGGAATCCACGACTTGATCTATGCCGGAGGAAAAATCGCGCGCGGCGCGGTAATCCACAAATACCCCGGTGCGCGTGGCGCGGTCCATCGCCTTGCGGATGGCGGCGACGTTTGCACCCTTGCCGGAGGTTTTGGCGGCCTGTAACAGCAGCCGCTCGCGAAGATGCGTGTCCGTGGCGGCCTGATCGAGCAGCATCTCGACCAGTTGTGATTTGTCCTGTGTGGCAAGCCAGGCGCGGGCGTCATCCAGCGTCACCACCGGCGTGTCCGGCGTCTTCGCGTTTTGCGTGGGGGATTTTCCAGAGTTGTTGGCGAGCCAGGCGAGGCCGGTCGCGACACAATGTTTGCAGAACGCGCCATCGGCGCCCATCGGGCAGGTGCAATCGTAATCAAGAGCCTCGCCGCGAATCGAAATTTTGACACGATAATCTTCCGTGCCCTGAACGGTCGCGGTCAGCTTGCCGGCATGTTCGACGAGGCTGGTCACTTGGCCGGCGGCAAAATAATCCTCGCCGCGCTCGAACGACCGCGCGCCCGCAAGCTGCCGCAGTGCTTCGCGGGTCAGGACATTTTTTAGTTCACCGGCTTCGGTCATGAAAATGGCGAAGCAATGTCACAATGAGATTGGCGCTCCCGCAAGCGGGATTGGAATTCGTCTAGCGAATAAGTCCTGACGCCCCGGACAAAGATCTCCAAGCCGGTATTTGGACCCGTGCTCAATGCTTCGCCGGAATCTTTGTTGCACAGAACCCGGCGGAAAGCAAGCCGCTGATGTTCACCGGCTGCTGTTTTTTTCGCAACGCGAACACCGGTGCCGGTCAGGACTTCACAGGCCTGACTGCGGTGGTTCAACTCCGCCTTCGCGTTGCGTTCGGGTTGCAAGCATTGCAGCGATGCAGCGGTCTCTTAAACCGCAGAGCACGGGGCAGCACCGTGGCAACCCACCATTTTGCCGATGTGGCTCAGCAGCGACAGCAGCAGTTTCGTAAACTGCCGGGCATTGCCCCACGAGAGTGCGAGTCTCTCCATCGGCCCCATTTCCGCATCCGTGGTGAAACTATTATCATCCTCCGCTTCGAACGGAGAGTTTGCAGGTGGGAGTCCTGCCGGATGCACCAATCTGCGGAAGTTGAGAGTTCTTGGTTGAGAGTTGAGTGACAGAAAAACAGGGCTGCATTCGTCCCATCTTTCAACCCTCAACATTCAACCATCAACTGCTTTGACGCCGCGTTAGCCCAACTACAAGAGGCGCTCCGCTCAGACCGGAGAGGTTGGGGGTGGAAATCCCTCACGCGGCACCATTTTGCCCACGTAGCCCAATGCAGAGGCAGCGCACTTAAAACGCGTCCAGTGTCGGTGCAAATCCGACCGTGGGCACTGGTGGCCGTGCGCAAGCACCGCGTGTAGCCCAATCAGAAGAGGCGTTCCGCTCAAGACGGAATGGTTGCAGGTGCGAGTCCTGCCACGCGGACCAATTTGGGAGCCAGTAGTGAATAGTCAGTAGTCAGTAGCTGAATCAACCCACAACGGGGGCTGTGCTGCTACTGACTGCCAACTACTGACTATGGACTTTTTTCAGGAATGTCAACCGGTCAAGCGAGCCGGGCCTCGGTGCTAACGAGTGCGTGCCTTCGGGCAAGTGGTGCGAGTCCACGGCATTCCGCCATCGGCGTGTAGTTCAAAGAGAACCGTCCGTCTTATAAACGGAATCGCACTAGATCAGTGCCGGGTCCGGGAGCGTTACCCGGCACGCCGACCAGCCTTCACCTGTCGGGTTACGGCCCGGCAAGCCATTTCACACCTCCGAGCGCACGTAGCTCGAAAGGCCCCGCTTTGCGGGAACCAAGCCGGCAATCGAGACCGGCCGGAGGTGTGTTCCCTCGTGTAGCCCAACCAGAAGAGGCACGACGTCGAGAGCGTCGCCAGTGCAGGTGCGAATCCTGCCACGAGCACCAGCCTTCGCTCTCCGAGCTTCGGTTCGGCGAGCCAATTTTCGGCCTGCAAGCATTAAAGTGATGCAGCGGACTTTTAATCCGCAGAACAGGGCGCATTACCCTGGCGGGCCACCATTTATTGCCGGGTCGTCTAATCGTAGGACAGCGCCCTTTGAAGGCGCGAATGCTGGTGCGATTCCAGCCCCGGCAGTGCGGCAAGTTGCCGCTCCCCAATACGCCTGGTGGTGAAATAGAATCACGTCTGGCCTACACCCAGAAATCGAGGGGGCAGAACCTTCCCGGGCGACCATTGCCTCGTTGCATAACCAGCAGTGCGCCGGTCTCTGACGCCGGACGTCTTGGTGCAAATCCAAGCGAGGCAGCCAACTTCTATTTCCGATTTGCGAATTACGATTGCCGATTGGAAAACCAGACAACAAAGAACAAACACCTCAGCAAATCGCGGTGGCCGTGTGTAAACACTTTATGAACGACATATTGAACAAGACGATTGTGCTGGTGCTCAACCGCAACTGGCAGGCGATCAACATTCGCACGCCCCAGGAAGCGTTTTGCCAGATGGCGACGAACGTGGCTACCGCGCTCGAAATCGAGCTTGGCGATGGTGACCGTGCGGAAGCACTCCGTCCCGTGACCTGGGATGAATGGATCACGCTGCCCATCCGCGACGGCGACAACGCCGTGCGCACGGTGCGCGGCGCGATCCGCGTGCCGACTGTCATCGTGGCAATGAACTTCGCCAGGGTGCCGAAGAAGCGCCCGAAGCTGTGCGCCCGCACCATCCGCGAGCGCGACGGCAACCGCTGCCAATACACCGGCGCGTTGCTGCGTCCGGACGAAGGCAGCCTGGACCACGTCGTGCCCCGCTCGCGCGGCGGCCCGGACACCTGGGAAAACCTCGTGTGGTCGAGCAAGCAGGTGAACACCCGCAAGGGCAACCGCCTGCCGCACGAAGCCGGCCTGAAGCTGCTCAAGACACCGCGCGCACCGAAGGAACTGCCGGTGTCGGCCCTCATCCGCAATGCCCACGGCGTCGCGGAATGGAAACTGTTCCTGAACGACAAGGCGCAGCCTTGACGCAATTGGGAGGGCGAGTGTCAAAGCTCGCTCTCCAAATAAAACAAGATTAAAATTTTGAGATAATAATACGTAAAACCGAATTTCAACAATGAATGACAAACCAAAAACATTTTTGCCACGTGATCGCGGCGGTTCATTTTCTGTTCCATCTGATACTGGTGCAATCAAACGCCTAGTAGGATTGGATGGATTTATGGAGATTTACACAGTTCATGCTACCTATCGTGTAAAGTCACCCGACAATCTTGATCCGACTCGAACCGTTCCCAATATGCCTTGGTCTCAAAGCGCTCATGCTATGGTTGGGGCGTCTAATCCGATTGTGGCAAGAATTTTTATTCAGGCAGTGGATGCTTTGGATAATTGGCCGCTTCGGAATGGTAATATTGAAGCTATCAAGCGCCATCTTCATGTGTGCAAAGAGGAAGCCATCATCTGTGAAACCGCTTACAACAAACTCAAACTCGAATATGACAAGGCTGTTGCACGAGTAAACGATCGGAAACTAAAAATTCAGGGCAACATGGTGGAGTGTCCACATCTTCCAAGCCTTCGAGATGAGGCGACTGCATTTTTGACATCCGCGAAGCGGGCAATTCAAGGTGCTGGCGAAGTATTCAATCAATTCTACGTGCCGGACGGCACAAAGCCGCTGGTGAAAAATGCAAACTTTTCCTTTGCAATTACTCGGATAGAAAACTCACGTCCGGGCGATCAAGTCTTTCTCGATTTTCTAAAAAAAATCGAACCGGTTACGAAACGCTTCGTAGAAATGCGAAATGGACTTGAACATCCAACTGGGAAGGATTTTACAAAAATTGAGGATTTCCAATTAACTCCAAAAGGCATTGCGTCTCCAACTTGGCAACGTAACGGTTTTGTAGAAGACGGGCCAATTTTAGTGGAAATGGAATTCTTCATGCGGTTCATAATTGATCTCTGCGAAAATATTTTCTTCTTTGGTCTCATGGACAATATCGGGCCGAATCTTCCAATCGGATTTCAAGTTCAGGAGCTAGCGGAGGAACAGATTGATGCAGAGTGCCCTATTCGGTATCGGCTTACGCCAAAGTTTGCATAACATGAACACCGAAGATTTTCTCCGGCTCGGCGTGCCGCTGGGTGAAGCCACGCGGCGCGCGACGGATTTTGTCGCCAAGTTCATCCTCTGGGCGGACATTTTGAAAATCCCAAGGGGATTTCAGCCATCAGCCCAGGGTTGCGAGGAACGAGCTACCCTGGGTAGTTGTGAAAAACAAATCACAACTCTGAAGGAGTTGCGTCCATGCGGGAGTCCAGCGCATCGAAAAAATGAAGACACAACCCACGTTGGGGTTGTGAGAATTTTGAAATGCGAACCCAAGGTAGCGCCTGTGGCACAACCTTGGGCTGAATGACGGAATCCCGTTGGGATTCAGAGACGGGTAGTTGATGAAGAGTTGACAAAGATTTGATTGATATGAACACGAAAGATTTTCTCCGACTCGGCGTGCCGCTGGGTGAAGCCACCCGGCGCGCGACGGATTTTGTTGCCCAATTCATCCTCGGCGGCGGCGCGTCCGGGAGCGCGGAATTTATTCCGCTTCACCGTGGAAAGTTGCGAGGCGTTGGAAAACATTTGTGCCGGCTGGCGGTCGTGAGCCGAAGCGGCGTGAACGCCGCGCGCCGGTGCGCTGGCAAAGCGCACGCTTTACGTTTAGACGTCTAAAAGAAAAGTCTGCTTTCAGGATAATTTGATGAACACCAAAGATTTTCTCCGTCTCGGCGTGCCGCTGGGTGAATCCACCCGGCTGGCAACGAATTTTGTTGCCCAATTCATACTCGGCGGCGGCGACAAATCGCGGTTAACATCTCTGCCGTGACAACCACCCTTTATGATCTGATTCCGCGCGATGAGCGGCTCGGCAACGATGTGTTGCTCGGGCGGTTTCTCGATTACACCGCGGCGCGCGGGCTGGAGCTTTACGCGGCGCAGGAGTCGGCCATTCTGGAATTGTTCGAGGAGAAGAACGTCATCCTGAACACGCCCACCGGTTCCGGCAAATCGCTGGTGGCAGCGGCGCTGCATTTCAAAGCCATCGCGCAGGGCAAGCGTTCGATTTACACGTGCCCGATCAAGGCGCTGGTGAACGAGAAATTCATGGCGCTCTGCCGCGAGTTTGGGCCGGACAACATCGGCTTGAGCACCGGCGACGCCACCGTGAACCGCGATGCGCCGATCCTCTGCTG
>JBEKRA010000073.1:0-8521 GCA_049519195.1 Verrucomicrobiota bacterium | reverse complement strand
GGCAAGGTCGCCTGCGTCTGCGGTTACGGCGACGTCGGCAAAGGCTGCTCTCACTCGCTGCGCGGGTTCGGCGCGCGCGTCATCGTCACCGAGATCGATCCCATCAATGCCCTGCAGGCCGCGATGGAAGGTTTTGAAGTCAAGACCGTCGAAGACACGCTCGGTGAGGCGGACATCTACGTCACCTCCACCGGCAACTGCGACATCATCACGCTCGAACACATGGCGAAGATGAAAGACCAGGCCATCGTCTGCAACATCGGCCACTTCGACAACGAGATCCAGGTGGACCGCCTGAACCACGCCAAGGGCGTCACCAAGCTCAACATCAAGCCGCAGGTGGACAAATACACCTTTGCGGGTGGCAACAGCATTTACCTGCTGGCCGAAGGCCGGCTGGTGAACCTCGGTTGCGCCACCGGCCATCCGAGCTTCGTCATGTCCAACAGCTTCACCAATCAATGCCTCGCGCAACTGGATTTGTGGAAGAACCGCGACACGAACAAGGTCGGCGTCTATCGTCTGCCCAAGAAACTGGACGAGGAAGTCGCCCGGCTGCATCTGGACAAGATTGGCGTGAAGCTGACCAAGCTCACCAAGAAACAGGCCGACTATCTCGGCGTGCCGGTCGAAGGCCCCTACAAGCCGGAGCATTACCGGTATTAGAATTCTACTCCGCCTCGACCGGGGAGAAGATGGCCGCAGGCCGGATGAGGTGTCGAAAATTTCAAAGGCGAACTGGAAACCGTTCGCCTTATTTCACCGATCTGCTTCGTGACGGCGGGTTGAAGAACACTTCGCAGCGGCGCGGGTTGTGCGGTTCGTGGTCCGCGTGGCTGCCGCTTGCGCGAATTCCTCTCGATCATGGCCTTGTCTCGCAGACCACTCGCGTCATTGAAAAACGGGCGGGCCGCCAGTTCAGGGAACTCAAGCGGATGATTGATGGTAGCCCGCCGGCAATGGAGGCGAAGGCGCAGCCGGCAAGTTATCGGAAAAGGCACGATCGGGCCGCGCTTGAAAGCAGCCAGTCCAGCCCGGCAAACTCCACCCGCCATCGCCATTTGCGTTGGCTGCTTGAATCCGACCCTGCATTTTCAGAAGAAATTCGCATGTTTTCCGGCGGATGATTTTTAGGCGGTTAAATTTCATTTGCATTGCAGGCATGATTGTCTTATCGTGGGAGCGTCATGGTCAGTCTGTTAGTGGTAAGGCGTTTAACAACTGTTGCATCAAACAATTGAATTATGAACACAGAGGAAGCCAAACAACTCATCCAGGAACTGGAAAAACTCCGATCCCAAACCCGACGGTTTCGCCTTTTCACAATCATCGTCTTGCTCGCGATTGTGATTGCCGGCGTGAGCGCCATCATTCAATCCGCCCGCAGTCTTACTCGCGCGGGTCCGAGGCAGGAGGAGTTTGTCCGCAACTTGAGCGCCGATCTGCAGAACAACCTTTTGCCCGCCGTCCAAACAATCGCCGGCCGTTCGGTGGAACATCTCAAACCGGCGGTCGAGAAGGAATTGAAAGAAATAAACGGGCGCGCGCCGGAAGTTGCGGATGCCGCCCTGCGAGAACTGAATGCAATGGGCGGCGAGATCACGGTTCATGCGGGGAAAACCCTCGATCAGACCATCACCGGCACGCTGCAAAAACAGGAGGGTAAATTGCGCAAAATGTATCCGGGTGTTTATGACAAGAACATAGACATCCTGATGAACAACCTTGCCCTTGAAGCCCAGGATCAACTCGCAAAAAGTGGCGAGAACATATTCAACACCCATTTGAACTCCATTCAGCGCATCCTGGCCGATCTTGAGAAAATTCAGAAAACCGAGCCGATTGATGCCAGCCAGAATGTTGATTCCTGGCAGGTGGCCTTCATGTTTCTTGACGTGTTTGTCCATGAATTCAAAGACGTGGGTCTCGTGCCAGAACCCGTCAGTCCCAAGGCTGCCGCACACAAAACCAGTAAACCCTAGAAAACCAAGGAGACAAAGAAATGAAAAATGAATCATCTTCCGCCGCCGCTCCTGATAAAACGCCCCAGACCGGGGAAGCGGTTTTGGCCGATTATCTTGCCCAGGAACTGCCCAAGGCCCGGCAAACCCTCAAACGCATGCGGATTGTTTGCATCATCCTGATTTTATTTGTCGGGGCTTACATGGGTGTCATCAGCACCATCATGGTCAACTTCTTCAAGCCGAAGACCGCCGCAGAAGTGGCCGGCGGCATGTTGATGCAGCACGTTATAAGAGATGGACCGGCTATTGCCGCCCGGGTCGAGACTCAAATTCCACCCCTCATTCATCAGATACCCGACTATCTGATCAAGGAATTGCCCGTTTACCGGAAAGTGTTGCAGCAGTCACTCGAAACGGAGTATGCAACGTATTGCAATTCCCTCAACAAGGATTTGAGCGATCAACTCGACAAGCTGGTTGATGAACACAAAGCCGAAATCAAGACCTTGCTGGAGAATGCCAGTGATCGCGGAGCCATCCGGAAAACCCTGCCCGATTTTGACAGGGTGATTAATGAGTCAATACAAAACAACGTTGAAGGCAAGGCGTTGAAAGAGCGTATTGATGACTGGGCAACTGCGCTGCAAGAAGTCCAAAAACACATGGATCGCCTGGCCAATAGCAGCGACCTGACCACGGAGGAACAAAAGGCGCGTCGCGCCCTGGCCTTGCTGTCAAAAGTCATGCAGGACACCACCAAAATGCCGGAAGAAGTTCCCGCGCCCGTGACGAAGCCGCAGCAGAAGAAATAATCTTCTTCCTGTTTGGCTCTTGCGCATCGAAGCAGCGTGGCGGATTGGCAGTATTCATCATGTTCGCGGCCAGCGATCCAAACATGGTCATTGCCGGGTTTGCCGTGAGCGGCCTTATGTTCGCGGTATTCTGGCGCTTCATCGTCTGGATTCGCGACGCGCCGGTCAAACCGGACCCGTGGGACGCCGAGGTGGAACAACAATTATCGGAACCGGAAGCCGTGGAAGTTTGCCCCCATTGTTTCACCGAACAACCTCCCACCGCATGGTTTTGTGCCCATTGCGGAAGCGCCGTCGGCCCTTACAACAACCTGATGCCCTACGTGCATGTATTTTCCGAAGGCGAAGTTTTCCGGAACGGCACGAGCGGCCGGCTGCGAAAAAGCCCCCTGATTCTTATCGGTTATGTCCTGATTTCCCTGGCAACGTATTGGTTATTCGCGCCGATTTACCTGTTCTGCTATTCCTAAACTGGAACCGCTCCGCCGGCGAGCCAAAACCCGCTGAAGAACAAAACATCGAGCCGTAATCATCTCACTTCGCCGGATTCGCGCCCTTGACGCGAAGCTGGATTGAGTAAAACGATTTGCTGGCGGTGATAAAAAGCGTCTTGCGGTCTTTGCCGCTGAAGCAGACGTTGGCCGTCCAGTTTTCCGGCACGTCAATGTGGTCAATCTGTTTTCCGGTTTTGTCGAAGACGATCACGCCGCGGCCGGTGAGATACAGATTGCCTTCCTCGTCAATCGTCATGCCGTCCGAGCCTAGTTTGCAGATCAAGGTCTTGTTCGTCAGCGAGCCGTCGGGCTGGATGTCGTAGCGCCAGGTTTGATTCGCTCCCATGTCTGCGACAAAAAGATTCCTGCCGTCGGGTGTGCCGGTGATGCCGTTGGGTTTGCGAAGGTCATCTGTCACGCGCGTGAGATTTTTACGGTCGGGCGAAAGGTAAAAAACCTCCTCGTTGGGCAGCGCCATCGTGGTGTGATCCCACCAAGTGCGCCTGAAAAAAGGATCAGTTATGAACATGGCACCGTTCGGTGCCACCCAGACGTCGTTCGGGCCGTTCATGTATTTGCCCTGATAATTTGTGACGAGCACTGTCACGGTTTTGTCGGGCGCGATGGACCAGAGTTGATTGTGTTCATCCGCGCAGGCGATAAGGTTGCCCTTCGCGTCGAAATACATTCCGTTGGCGTAGCCGGACGGCTGCATGAACGTGGACAGCTTCCCGTCCGCGCTCCACTCCATGATGCGGTCGTTGTCCTGGTCAACGAAAAATACATTGCCGTTTTTGTCGCACGTCGGGCCTTCGGTGAACTTGAAATCGCCCGCGAGTTTTTGAAGTGTGGCGCCGGGCGCAACCACACCTTCGGCGGAAGCTGAAATCGCCGCGACGAACAACGCCCCCAGCAGAATTGGGATAATTTTCATAAGTGCGGACAGGTTGCAAAAATCGCGGCGGGAAATCCACCAAAAACGTTTCTTGTTTTTGCTGGCTGGCTGGCGCATTTTGAGGACGCCGATTTTGGTCGCACGAACATGCAACCCGGAACCAGACGACTCCTCCGCTTTCTGCAAAGCTGGGCCATCAACACCCTTGCGGTGCTGGTGGCGGCCATCGTTCTTGGGGGTCACATTGCCTACAAATCGCCGGCCGATTTGATCGTCGCCGCCCTGCTGCTGGGCATTCTCAACGCCTTCGTCCGTCCGATTCTGATGTTGCTGGCGCTGCCGCTGCTGATTTTCACGCTGGGCCTGTTCACGCTCGTCATCAATGCGCTGATGCTTTATGGTGTCGGGTGGTTGATGGGGCCGCCATTTTTTCAAGCGTCACATTTTCAAGTGGACAGCTTCGGTTACGCGTTTCTCGGCGCGCTCATCATCAGCATCATGTCCATCGCGCTGAACGTCCTGACTGGCGGCGCGCGCCTCACCGTCCGGCACCGACGTCAGCCGCCGCCGAAAAATTCCAACGATGATGACGACAAGCCGGTGATTGACGTGTGAAGGAATTTACGATTGATGATTTACGATTTACGATTGCATTTCCATTCTGCGCGTGCTGCGTAAATCGTATGTCGTAAATCTTAATCCTGACGTCGGCTGCTATGGTTTCAATTGATACGCTGCGCGCAAGGTCTGGATTCCTTTTGAATTGAAATCGCGCTCGAAATCCGTGGGCAATTCGGCCAGTTCCGCCGGAGTTTCGACCTTTTGAAATTCCCCGCTCGCGGCGAAAACTTCCGCCATTTGCGTGAAATAATCCGCGTCATCCGTCCGCAAATAAACCACACCATCGGGGGCTAGCGCGGCGTGGGCAAGCGCGGGGAAGTTTCCTCCGATGAGCCGGTGTTTGCGGTGCTTTTTCTTCGGCCACGGGTCGGGGAAATAAACATGCAGCGCCGCGGCCGAGTGCGGCGGCAGGAGATATTGCAAAAAATACGAAGACTCGATGCGCACGCCGCGCAGATTCATAAGCCCGGCGCGGCGGCCTTTGCGATCCAGTTTTTGGATGCGACCGAGGAGCCGTTCGACCCCGATGAAATTTTTTTCCGGGTTCCGGCGTGCGTATTCTACGAGGAACGAGGCGTCGCCGCAGCCGGGTTCGACTTCCAGCGGTTGCGGCTTTTGGAAAATTTTCACCAAGTCGAGCGGCTCGACAATGGAACGCAATTGGACAACCAGATTTTCCTGATTGTCCACATGGTTTTTCAAGTCGGAAGTCGCCAATCAGCTATCAATCACAAAAAATGGTCGGGGCGGTGAGATTCGAACTCACGACCTCTTGTACCCGAAACAAGCGCGCTACCAGGCTACGCTACGCCCCGACATCAAAAGCGGATTCTGCCCGTTGAAACGCTGCAATGCAATGTAAAAACGGTGGTGTATGAAGCGCCGGCCATAGGTTCGGCGCTGATGATCATGGTCTATGCCGGCGGGCACGTTTCCGGCGTGCATTACAATCCGGCGGTGACTGTCGCAGTGTGGCTGCGCGGACGGTGCCCGACAACAGACGTGCCGGCTTACATCGGCGCGCAGATCGCCGCCATCGTGGCGGCATTTGTCACGCTGGCGCTGAAGGGCGATCCAAATGTGATTACCGCCGACATCAAATTTTTTCCGGCGCTGATCGCGGAATTCATCGGCACGTTCGCGCTGTGCTACGTGGTGTTGAATGTCGCCACGGCCAAGGGCACGGCGGGCAATTCCAATTACGGGCTGGCCATCGGTTTCACCGTGATGACGATGGCGGTTGCACTCGGCGGAATTTCCGGCGGCGCCTTTAATCCCGCCGTGGCTGCGGGCATCACCGTGATGCACCTGGCGAAGGCGATGAACATCTGGATTTTATTCCTCGGCAATTTTGCCGCCGCCGCGGCTGCGGCGCTGGCGTTCAAATTTTCAACCCGGAAGACAAGTGAAGTGGATCAGTGGATTTTTGGGTTGTTAGAAAACTGCCATGCCCTTTCTTCGCCAAGCTGCTGATGGCGCGTTGCTGGCCGTAAAGGTTCAACCGCGCGCCTCGGTCAACGAGATTTGAGAGCCGTTCGGGAACGAATTAAAAATCAAAGTCACCGCGCCGCCGGTGGATGCAGCGGCAAATGAGGCATTGCTGGAATTGCTCGCGGAAAAACTGGACTGCGCCCGCAGCCGCGTGGAAATGGTTCGCGGCCTTTCTTCGCGCCACAAAACCATCCTGCTGCACGGATTCAAACCGGACGACATCCGGGAAAAACAGTCCGGCAGCAAGTAAGTTCAGCCGGAACGATGCGGTCGAAAAACGAAATCGCCGTGCGCACCAAATGGTGTGCCGGCCATTCTCGCGACGATGGCGTCGCGCCCACCTTCTGCGACGGGGCGTCGCAGCTACGCGCAGCGGCAACTGCATCGTTCCGGCTCAGGGAGCTTGCGGTGTCACCAGCCGGTAATATCTCGCCGCGCTGGAATTCAGCGCGGCATCGGTGACTGTCACCTGGCCTGACGTTGCTTGTGCCGGCATGTCGGCGAGCTTGAGCCAGTTTGGATCCTTCAAGTTGTCCGTCCAAAGCACGCTGTAGGTTTTTCCTGCAACGGCGTTGAATTTGATGGACAGCCCGGTGCCGGCAACTGCCGCCGAATTCAGTTTCAGAAAACTTGCGCCGTCCAACGGGTCGGTGCCGGCGATAAATTCCTGCGAATTGTTGAATCCGTCGTGGTCGGGATCGGCACCGGGCGCGGCTTGCGGGCTTGCGGTGGAGCCGAAGTTATGCAATTGCCATGCGTCGGGCAGGCCATCGTCGTTGAGGTCGAACGCGTTCGCCACGTTGGTCTGGCCGGCGGTGGGCATGGCGATGAACCAGTTGCCGGGATCATTGCCGTAGCCGCCGGGTTCGAGCCGTTGCAGTGAAGCGCCGGTGCCGCCCGCTCCGGCGGGCCACGGCGCAGCAGTCAGATACTTGATTTTTTCCACCAGCACATGCGGCACGAAACCGGCGGCGGGCGAATCGGGTTTGTAGAGCGAGAGGCTTTCGCCGTTGTTGGACAAATGGCCGGAGTAAGGTCCGAAAATGGAGACGCTGTTGCTGACATGGTAACGGCTCCGAAATTCCGTCAGCGCCGCCGAATCGAGTTGCGGATCAAAACTGACGACCAGCAAATGTCCGCCGGCAGGCAGCGTGACGTTTTGCGGGAAAACAAAATTCACTCCACTGGAAATTTCCCACGTGTTCGTCGGCGCATTCGCGTCGAACAGGCTGACGTTCGAATCGGTGAGATTTTCCAATTCAAGGAATTCGTCCTGGATGTTGTCCTCGATGCCGTCCGGGCTGGGCGGCTGGAACATGATTTCGCTGAACACCACCGGCCCGACCAATGGATAGGCGTTCGTCGCGCCCTGGCCGGCGCGGAACTGGCTGACCGTTGCCGGATTGTCCGCGCCAAAAGTGGGCCGGCTCATCGCGACCAAATCAGATTCGCCGATGCTGTTGACGTAATTGCCGAACGAGACATTTTCAGCCGACGCGCCGAAGGAAGCGCCGACGCGATAGCCGGTCAAATTTCCCGACCCGTCGGCTTGTGACAAATAAACGTTGTCGCCATGCGCGGCATCGAATGTGAACGGCGTGGAACTGCCGTTGGTGGAATCGAGCTGGTATTGGTAAAACACAAGGAAACCGTGAGCCGGAAGCAGCGTGTTGTCGGCGATGCGGTATTTTTTGAAATCGTCCTGCGAGTTGCTGATGAACCAGCCGCCGAGATTCAAACCCGTGTCCGAGTTGTTGTAAAATTCCACGGCGTCTTCCAGCGGCGACAGCGCGTGCGTGAGCACTTCGTTCGCGAAGACACCGGGCACTGGCAGAAAATTGCTGGCCGCCGGAGTGGGATTCGAGAAGTTGGCAATGTTTGTGGAGCCGTCCGGAAAACGTCCCTGCGAAATGCCGCTGGTTTGCGCGCCAAACGTGACGGCGTCCACCAGTGTTGTGGCGGTGAACAGGCCGATGGAAATTCCGGATTTGCTCAATTTGAAGTTCACATGGTTCGCGCCGGAATTTTTGTCGGCGATGAACTGAATGAAACCGTCCGCCTTTGTGCCGATGAACGACAGCGGCGCGACGGGCGACATCGTGGGCGTGTTCAGGTCCTTGGTGAAAAACAATCCGCCCAGCGAGACCGGATGATCGCCGAGGTTGCACAATTCGAACCAATCAGGGCCGTTGGGATTGGCAGCCATCCATTCGTTGATTTTGAGTCCAGCGGCGGTGTCGAGCG
>JBEKRA010000072.1:0-8579 GCA_049519195.1 Verrucomicrobiota bacterium | reverse complement strand
TTTCAGCACCCCCCCCTCCGCACAGCATTTTGACCCCAATTTGAACCGTTTCAACATCTACGGCTATCACCTCTGGCAGATTTTTCAATGGCTGCAACTCACGATGGGCGTCAGTTACGATCGAATCACATTTCCCGTCAACAGCGAGTTGCCGCCGGTTCGCGGGGATGAACAAGATAAAAATCAAGTCTCGCCAAAGGCCGGGTTGATGATCACGCCGTGGAAGGATGCCTCGCTGCGCGGCGTTTTCACCCGGTCACTCGGCGGTGTGTTTTACGACACGAGCGTTCGGCTCGAGCCAACGGAGGTCGCCGGTTTCAACCAAGCTTTTCGCAGTCTCATCCCCGAGTCCGTCGTGGGACTGGTGCCCGGCACGGAATTTGAAACTTTCGGCGCGGCCTTTGATCAGAAGTTTGGCCACGGCACTTATTTCACCGTCAGCGGCGAAATTCTCCGCTCCGACGCCGACCGGACATTGGGAGTGTTTGATTTTTACACCGGCTCTCTACTGGCGGTGCCAAGCAGCACGCCTGAAAGTTTGAAGTTCGAGGAACAGTCGGTGGCGGTCTCGTTGAACCAGCTCGTTTCCAAGGAATGGGCGCTCGGCGCGAACTATCTGGTCAGCCGCGCGAAGCTGCACGACCAGTTGCTCGACATTCCCGTGGCGGTTTTGCCCGGCGCGGATCAGCGTCTCACCGCCACATTTGAACAGTTGAACCTATACGCGCTCTACAATCATCCCAGCGGATTCTTCGCGCGAACCGAGGCGCTCTGGTCGCAGCAGAACAATCGTGGCTATTCGGGGGGCGAACCGGGCGACGATTTCTGGCAGTTCAACGCCTATGCCGGCTACCGCTTCCATCACCGCCACGCGGAACTCCGGGTGGGACTGCTGAACATCGCGGACCAGGGCTACAATCTGAATCCGCTGAACCTTTACTACGAACTGCCGCGCTCACGGACGCTGTCGGTGCTCTTCAAGTTTTATTTTTGAGCCTTCGCTCTCCCGCCGATGCTGCAAACCAAGCTCAAAGAAATCTGGCGCGGCGCGGCGATTGGCGCCTTGCTGGCAACCGCCTCGGGTTTCGTGCTGTTGAAATCCGATTTTCAAGTCAGCGCAAAATTGATTCATGCCAGCTACAACCTTCCCTTTTCTCACCGGCCTGCCATCAAACCGGAGGAAGTTGTCATGGTCTATATGGACGAGGATTCCCACCGCGAATTGCAGCAGCCTTACTACGGGCCGTGGGACCGCGGCGTCCATGCGCAACTGGTCGAACGACTGACCGCTGACGGAGCCAGAGCCGTCGTGTTTGATGTTATTTTCTCCGACCCGAATCCCGAGCATCCGGACGGCGATGAGCGATTCGCGCGCGCGATCAAAAACAACGGCAAAGTTATCCTTGGCGCTGAATACGGTCTGACTGCCGACAAACTTCCCACTATGTATCCTCCCTTCCACCCGTTTTACGATGCGGCCGCAGGCGTGGGATTTGTCGAAGTCATCCCCGACGCGGATTTCACCGTGCGCCGGCATCTTCACGTGCCACCGGAAAAGGAGGCGGATTCTTATTCAAGTCTTAACTGGGAGGCGGCTAAGTTTGTTGGCGCGGCCGCTGCCCAAAATCCAGACGGGCGATTCACAGAACGATGGCTGAATTATTATGGCCCCACGAACACGATTCCCGGCATCAGCTTTCGGCGCGCGATCGAAACGAATGAAGTTCCCCTTGGCGCTTTCAGCAACAAGGTCGTATTTGTCGGCAGTTCGTTAAAGACGGAATTTAGCGGGATGCACAAAGACGAGTATTACACGCCCTATTCCAAAGGCGAGCTGTCTCCGGCTGTTGACGTGCAAGCGACTCAATTTCTAAACCTCCTTCGCGGGGACTGGCTCACCCGGTTTCCACGGCCAGCGGAGACGGTCGTGATCATTCTGGCGGGCATCCTGTTTGGATTCGGCCTCACGTGCTTTCGGCCACCCGCCGCAACCACAATCGCGATTGTCAGTGTGGTTCTAATCGTGCTGGCGGTTTATTATACGTTCCAGCACCACCGCCTCTGGTTTCCATGGATGATCATCGTCGCGGCGCAAATTCCAATCGCGCTGCTCTGGTCGGTCGTTTTCAACTCCATCCGGCTTTACGTCCAGAAAAAATTGCTGGAGCAGGCGCTGGAGCGTTATCTCTCGCCCAAGCTCGTCAAAAAATTCGCCGGCCACCCGGACCTGCTCAAGCCCGGCGCGACCAAGCAGATGCTGACCATTCTTTTCACCGACATCGCCAATTTCACCTCCATCTCGGAAGGCATTGATTCGGATGATCTGGCCAGTCTGATGAACGGTTATTTCGAGCGCGCGGTGTCCGAGTGCATTCATCGCACCGACGGCACGGTGGTCAAATACATCGGCGACGCCATTTTCGCCTTCTGGAACGCGCCGGAGCAGCAAAGCGATCACGCGCTGCGCGCCTGCGAGGCGGCGCTTCATTTTCGCGGGCAGGGGGTGACGCTCGTTCACGGCCAGCCGCTTTACACCCGCATCGGCCTGCACACCGGCGTGGCGAACGTCGGCAATTTCGGCAGCTCGACCCGCGTGGATTACACCGCCATCGGCGAGAACATCAACCTCGCCTCGCGCATGGAAGGCCTGAACAAGCACCTCGGCACGCAGGCGCTCATCACCAGCGAAACGAAAAATGAAATCGGCGACCGGCTGGTGACCCGGCCGCTTGGCAGATTCCGCCTCAAGGGATTTGACAAAAACGTGGAGGTTTTTGAACTGCTTGGCCGGCCGGAATCCGCCGAAGGCTCGAAACCGTTGCGCGAGGCGTTCGCGCTGGCGCTGCGGTTGTTTCAGGAAAAAAACTTCGGCGCGGCGGGGGTCGCTTTTCACAAGGTCCTGCAACTTGAGCCGAAAGACGGGCCGGCGAAGTTTTATCTCAACCAGACCGCCGTGTTGCACGCACAGGCCCCGCCGGAAGACTGGGGCGGCGAAGTGGAGTTGAAGGAGAAGTAAAACGATTTTCAGCCGGGATGCTCTGCCGAAGTCAGCGAAGAAACAGTTCGGCGGCGGCGTCCGCAAAACGCAAGCCTTGCGGCGTGAGCCGGAAATGTTGGGCGTCGCGCGCCGCCCAGCCGCGTTTGGCCAGTTGTTCCATGTCCTCGTTCCATTCGTGCCGCAAGTCAAAACCGGTCACGCGTTGAAACTCCTCGAACTCCCAGCCCGCGTTCATCCGCAGGCCGAACGCCGCCGTCTCACCCGCGCGCCGCAACGGCGACAATTCCTCGGTGGACTCGATGGCGCGTTTTCCGTTTTCCAGTTGCTCGCAGTAAAGCCGCGTGTTCGGCCAGTTCTTCGTCCGAACGCCGCGAACGTAGCTGGTCGCGCCCGGCCCCAGCCCGTAAAACGAGCCGCCGCGCCAGTAATTCACGTTGTGCCGGCAGGCGAAGAACGGAATTTGATCTTGGGAGGGTCGCCGTGTCGGCGACCCTGATTTTAGGGACGGCGGCACGCCGTCCCTCCCGTCGCGGGCGAAATTCGCAACTTCATATTGCCGAAAACCAGCGGCGGTGGCACGCGAAACCAACTCCTCAAACATTTCGCACGCCAGATTTTCGTCCACGTCGAATTCGCCGGCTTTCATTTGCGCGAACAGCGGCGTGTCGTCCTCGTAAATCACCTCGTAGCTGGACAGATGCTCGCTTTGCATCGCGACCGTCTCGGCCAGCGTCGCGCGCCAGATTTCCATGGTCTGCGTCGGAATCGCAAACATCAAATCGAGGTTGAGATTTTCAAAGCCGGCGATGCGCAGAATGTCGAACGACTTGAAAACCATCCCGCGCGTGTGGATGCGGCCAAGACGGTCGAGCAATTTGTCGTCGAGCGACTGGACGCCCATGGAAATACGGTTGACGCCGAAGTCGCGAAACATTTTTGCCTTGTCGGGCGAAACAGTGGCCGGATTGCACTCGATGGTGAATTCCTCCGCGCCAAGCAGGTTCAGCTTTTCCATCGCGCGCAGGATTTTTTCCCATTGCCGCGGGTTCAGCAGCGACGGCGTGCCGCCGCCGAAGAAAATGGTTTTGGGCTTGAGATCATCCGCGACCATTTCCATTTCACGGATGAGCGCGGGGACGTAGCGGTTCACCAGTTCGCCGGACGACGCCTCGGAATAAAAGGCGCAATACGCGCATTTTTGCGCGCAGAAGGGGACATGCACATAGAGGTTCGCGACCTTCCCCGCTTTTGAAGCCGTCATTGAACAACAATAACGCGCGCGTTCCTTGCTGGCGAACGAAAAACTTCCGCGCTCGCGGAGCGTTCGGATTTCCGGCGCGTTACGCCGGATTCACACGCTGGACATTCTGCGCCTTCAGCCCTTTATCGCAATTGACGACCTCGAAGGAGACAGCATCACCCTCATTCAGGATTTTGAATCCCGTTCCGACAATGGACGAATGATGCACAAACACGTCCAAGCCGGAATCTTGGGTGATGAACCCAAACCCTTTGGTGTTGTCAAACCACTTAACTTTGCCGCTGGCCATAATGACTCCTGATCTTCCAGATTTTCAGGCATGCTCCGAAAGCAAAAACGGACGCAACTGCGAATCAGTTGTGCCCGCAAATCAATTTCGAAAACGGCTCATGCGTCTATTGAGTGCGATAATCAACAAACAACATGTGGCGTGTCAAGAACAATCATCATTTCTGTCGTGGTCCTGAATCATTAGCGATGGTTTTGGCACAGATTCTGCCTGACAGATCAACGCCCATCGAGTCGAAAACACATTCACAGATGAAAAACTCAGCCGAAACAACTTCACCCGCATATTTCAAACCGAGCCTGCAAATCAACGACTTGCAAAGTTCGCTAATTTTCGGGATGCTCTGGATGGTAAAGGTGTGAGACAAAATTCTTCAAATTGAGTTTTCCCGGCTTGTTTTTTCAGGCGTTTGTGTCTGGTGTTATTGCAACAATTTCGAGTGCTGCTTCAACCATCGCTCCGCCTGCAAATAATCAGGAAACAGGCGCTCCGCCTCCCGCCAGAATTTCCCCGAGTGGTTCTTTTGATTCCGATGCGCCAGCTCATGCAGGATGATGTAGTCGCGCACAAAAGCGGGCGCCTGAATCAACCGCCAGTTGAGCGAGACGGTTCCCTTCCTTGAACACGAACCCCAGCGGGATTTCTGGTTCCGCACCGAAACACGGCACACGCTAATTCCATGAAGGGCCGCCAGCTCCATGACCCGGGGCGGCAGTTCCCGCGAGGCCAGCTTGCGAAGATGCCTTTGAATGGCCGGTTTCAAGTCCGCGGCTGCATCGGATACCTTTACCATTTCAGAACCGAAACGGATCCACCCGCCGGCATCAGCTTCGATGCGAACCAGCTCGCCACGGAAATGAATCTCCGTTCCCAGATTCCAACTGACGGGCGCATTGGGTCGTGCGGCCAGGCGCTGGAATTGCCGCTCTAGCCAGCCAATGTTCCGCGCAGCGAAAGCCCGTGCTTCCGAAATGGTTCCCCGGCGCGGAATGGTCAGTCTCACCGTGCCATCCGAACGCAGGCGCAGCAGGTAACGACGCGCCCTCGGATGATGCACCATCAATAGCGGCACCGCCCGCGAGCCGATTTGCAAAGCATCGGCCGCCGGTTCAGGGAGCTTTTTCTTTTTGAATATTCGATCCAATATCACAAGACGCATTTCACCACCGGTTTCCAACAAATTCTCGCCGGTCATGCTGTCACTCATTCAAGTTCAGCAAATGCCGTGCTTCAAACAGAAAAGTCCACCACCAGATCAATATCACGCCTCCGCGCAGATAAAACAAAACCGCCAGAAATCCCACGACGATTTTTCCGGCCAGGAGCGCGGCAAACAGCATAGGCGTGAGTTGCGTCTGGAGCGACTGGATTCTCGCAACCAGCAGCAACGCTCCAAACAGAACGGTCAGGTTGGCTGCCACCCAACGGTTCTTAAACAGCCGCATGAGCCAGTCAAAGGGGGCGAAGAGCAGGAACAATTTGTTGAAGGCCATGGAAAACAGCACAAATGCGAACCAATGTTGCAGGTCAGCCGGATAATCCTCCGGAATTTTGGAACGGAGCAACGGGTCAAGCAGCAAATCAAACACCGCTGCCGCGATGATTGCAACCACAGTCGCCGCGATGAACAGTCTTGGTTCCGGCTTGAGCATGAAGACCGGACGATGGGTGTATTGCGTGTGCCATGCAAAGACAAATCCCCAAAGGACAATGCCGCAAAGGAAAATAGCGCCCTCCAAATACCAGACCGGCGCGGAACGGTTCAGCCAGAGTGACAGACGGGGATAGGAGGCCAGCGCCGAGGCCAGAGCGGCGATGACCGCCAGATTCAGGACCCGGGGTTGTAAGAGGTGGCGCACGTTTTGCCTGCTGTTTGACGGGCAGAGACTATGCCAGCCGGCTGGCACAGCCAAGACGCTTCTTCCACTCCCGGCGCCAATTTGCATTCTTCCACGCCTTACTGTCATGGATTTTGCCCGCATCCCGCAGGCTGAATGACGCTTTCCAGACGCAACTAAATTGCGAAACCGGCAAAACGATTTGCATGTCAACCTGTCAAATCATACAGAGTAATTGAACCCAAAAAGTGAGGTTGCCATGTCAAATTATGTTTATGACGCTGTGGATGCCGGCGGATTGAGAAGTCAAGGCGCGCTGAATGTCACCGATCAAAACGAGGCATTGAAGCGGATCCGGGAAATGGGTTTGCTTCCGACAAATGTCAGGCAGGCAACGCCGTTCCAGCCACGACGGCGGCCGCTGGCTGGCCGCAAAACGTTACGATTCCCGCGCTGGATGTCCGGGGGCGGAATCAAACCGGCAGCCCTCGCAGTGTTCACCCGGCAGTTGGCAACGCTGGTGGACGTGGGAATGCCTCTCCTGCGCGGATTGCGCCTGTTGCAGGAGCAGGAGGAAAACCGGGCGCTCAAGCGGGTCATCGCGGATGTGGCCATGGCCGTCGAATCCGGTGGAACGTTGTCCGAGGCGCTGGCGGCGCATCCTCGGGTGTTCAGCCGGCTCTACGTCAACATGGTCAAGGCGGGTGAGACGGGCGGCATCCTGGAAGTGGTGCTGCGGCGTCAGGCGGAGTTCATGGAGAAGGCGCTGAAGATCAAAGGCAGAATCAAGGCCGCCATGTTTTATCCAATGGCCGTGATGGGCGTGGCCGCGGGAATTCTCGCGCTGCTGCTGGTTTTTATCATTCCACGGTTCCAAGCAGTTTTTGAGGGATTGCTCAATGGGAGACCGATGCCGGCCTTCACCCTCGCGGTCTTGAAAATCAGCGATGTGTGCAAGAGCCACTTTCTGGCGGTCGGAATGGCGCTGCTGGTTTTGTTCGTTGCGTTCCAATTTTGCATCCGCACCCGGCCCGGACGGCGGTGGTTCGACAGTTTCAAACTGGTTGTGCCTGTTCTGGGCAAGGTTTCCCGCAAGGTGGCGCTGTCACGATTTGCCCGGACTTTTGGAACACTGCTCGGCAGCGGTGTGCCCATCCTTCAGGCATTGGCCATCGTGAAGGAAACGGCCGGCAACGTCGTTGTGGGCGGCATGATTGGCAGAATCCATGACAATGTGAAGGAGGGCGGAACCCTTTCCGAGCCGCTGAAGGCATCCCGGATTTTCCCGGCCATGATTGGCGGCATGGTGGACGTGGGCGAACAAACAGGCGCCCTGCCGGACATGCTCTTGAAAATCGCCGACACCAGCGACGAGGAGGTGGACAACGCCGTCACTGCCATGACGTCGCTGCTCGAACCGGTCATGATTATTTTCCTGGCGGTCATCGTCGGCAGCATCGTGATTGCAATGTTCCTGCCGCTGATTACCATCATCAACGACCCGGGCATCGGCGGCGGCGGCGAAGGCAATTGAGGAATTTCGCGCCGCCCCGCCTGTCATTTGAAACGATTCATTCGTCTCAAGTCTTTATCCATTTAAGTTTCGCCAGCCGGGTCGCCTGATTCCAAATAACATTGGCAACCGGCGCATTCGTCCGGCTTGCCCGCGCTCAAGTCGCCGGGATACATCAAACCATTGCTGAAAGGCTCATCAATCAAAATTGCGCCCTGCTCGCCGCATTTAACATGGCTTGGTCTCGCCAATTCATCCACGCCCGTAATCCATCGCTTTGTTTTGCAACCTTCGAGCTTGAGTCCCTTGAAATGCCAGCGCCCGTAAGCCGCTAGCATTTCCGTGTGCGCAATTCTGTATGCGCGGTCTTCGTCCACACCGCTGAATTCCTTCTGCACCCGCCGGGCCAGCTCGCGCATCGTCTCGCCCCTGGCATCACCCTCCGAGAGGCTGCGCTGGATTTGCTCGTGGATGTTCTGCGGACAATCGGGCATCCAGTTTTTATTCATCGTAATGAGCTTCCTGACGACGACGCCATACGGCGTCACCATCTCGTCCGCACTGATGTTGGTTTGCGCGCCACTGGCACACGCCGCGTCAGTTCCAGGCACGGTCAGTCTCGCGCCGCAAGTCGGGCACGGCACGCGCAAACCCGCCCCCTCCTCGTCAATCACGAGACT